>NZ_BCQU01000132.1:0-14274 GCF_001552235.1 Actinomadura rubrobrunea NBRC 15275
GGAAACCACGCGGCTCCCAGGGCAACGGAGGCGGCCAGACAATCGCCTGACCTCACAAGGCACTGGCTTTTGACACGCTGTTGAGTTCTCAAGAAACGGACACCCACCGCGCGGATCCCACTCTCGCGGTCACCGCCCCGGGGCGACATTTCCACTTTACCAGATCCGACCGGGCTGTCAATTTCCCGTTCTTTTCTGGCATCCGCCCTTCCGGCACCGCTTTCGCGGCGTCTTCCAGGCGGCCGTGCTATTTCATCAGATCCGGCCCGATTGTCAAATTGGGCCGCCCCGGCGACCGCCCGCCACGCGTGCACGGCACGTGTCGAAGGGTCACGCCGGAGAGAGTATCGATGAGAATCCCCGCGGGCCGGCTGCCGCGCGTCGGCATCTCGGCATCCTCGTGGGGCCGAACGTACAAGTTACGTCCTCCGGCGCGGGACGTCAAATCGGCGGTGCGAGGGCCTCTCCCGCACCGATCGCGCATCCGCGGGTTGCTCGGCGGCACCACGGCGCACGGCCTCGCCCTCGTTCCCCTGGCCCCGTATGACCTGCGGCGACGCATTCGCCTCTCGATGGACGGAACGGAACTGCCGCACGGTCCGTCCAAGGCGCAGGCACCGTGTCATGCGGTTCGACACGGACAGCCCATGGCCGAGTGCGGCCTGCTATCTCTAGGATCAAGAACCGCCAAAACCGATCAACCATCATCAAGGGTGATTCATTCCCCGAGTACCGGAGGTGCTCAATGAGTTACTACGGGCAGCAGCCTGGCTACGGCGGCTACCAGCCACCGGCTGCCCCTCCCCCCAACCACCTCGTGTGGGCCATCCTGACCACGATCCTGTGCTGCCTCCCCGCGGGGGTGGTGTCGATCGTCTTCGCCGCGCAGGTCAACTCCAAGTGGGCGGCGGGCGACTACCAGGGGGCGTACAGCGCTTCGAAGAACGCCAAGACCTGGGCGATCGTCTCCGCGGTCCTCGGCGCCCTGGTCGTCGTGGTCTACTTCATCGTGGTCATCGCCGCGGCGGCGAGCAACTCCTGATTCAGCCGACGTCCACACGACACGCAGTCCGATGACGAACGATCGCTGGTCCGCCCTGCCGATGCCGGGCGGACTGGTCGGCCGACTCGCCGCCCCGTTCGGAGTCCTGGTGCTCGCCGGGGCGGTGGTGTCGTATGTGGCCGCCGTCGACCCCAATGAGCACGGCAACTATCCGACCTGCCCGTTCCTGGCCCTGACCGGGTACCAGTGCCCTGGCTGCGGTTCACTGCGGACCATCCATGCCTTGGCGCACGGGCAGCTCGGACAGGCGTTCGGGCTCAACGTGTTCGTCGTGGCCATGCTGCCGGTGCTGGCGTTCTTCTGGCTCCGGTGGACGATCGCGCGGGCGGCCGATCGGCCTACCCGTACCAAACCGGGGGATCCACGGCTGATCTGGGCCCTGTTCGCGCTGATCATGGTGTTCTGGCTGGTGCGGAACCTGCCGTTCGGGGCGTTCCTCGCCGCCTGAACCGCGGTCCCGGGCACGGCGTCCGGCCGTGCGGCGATCCGCGGATCGACGATGTCCGGCTCGCGCCGTCGCCCCTCGGGGGCTTCGGCGCGCAGCACGTCACCTTCTCCTCCGAGGAGGGGTGACTCCCTGTGCAATGCGGGCACAGCGCCCTTTTGCCGCCGTGCGTTCCCGCACGCCTGATCGCGGACGCCGCGGTCATCGGACAGCGCTGGTCGCGGCCTTCTGAGCGGCGGCCTCGCATTCCGGCCTGGGCCACCTCGCCCGGCGGCGAAGGCGCGGGCCTGTCGGCCGTCCGCCAGGCGGGCTTCGCCGCTTGGCGGACGGCCGACGTGATGGCGGTCGTGCGCCTGCTTGTTCGACCGCACGATGTTCTCGCAGTGCCGCTGGTGCGGACCTGGCGGACGCTGATGCCCGAGCACGTTCCCGCGCTCGTCACACCACGCGGACGTGACGGTCACGCGTGATGTCGCTACCAGGCTCGTAGGGCCACTCGTGTCCTTGGCGTGCTTGCGACGGCGAGGCGCCGCCTCTCTCCGCATTGGCGCGCGGTCGCAGGGATCAGGAGGCCGGGGCCGTCTCCGGGGCGCGGGGGCCGGAGCCGGGCGCGTCGACCTGCCGCGGCGGCCGGCGGGTGAGCACGTTGAACACGAGGTTCAGCACGATGGCCGTCAGGCTGCCCAGGGTGATCCCGCTGTTGAGGATGGCGGCGACGTCGCGGGGCATGTTCTCGCCGAACGCCGGCACGGTCGCGGGCAGCAGCGCGACACCGACGCTGATTCCCACGACGAGGGCGTTGCGTTCGTCGCGCAGGTCTGCCTTGGCGAGGGTCTGAATGCCGACGACGGCCACCATGCCGAACATGGCGACGGCGGCGCCGCCGAGCACGTCGCTCGGGATGGACGCGACGTAGGCGGCGGCCTTGGGGAACAGGCCCAGCACCATCATGAAGAATCCGGCGGCGACCACGACGAAGCGGCTGCGCACGCCGGTGAGGCGGACCAGGCCGACGTTCTGGGCGAAGCAGGTGTAGGGGAAGGCGTTGAGCAGGCCGCCCAGGAACGTCGACAGCCCGTCCGCGCGCAGGGCGCGGGTGATGTCGTCGTCGGTGACGCGGCGGCCGACGATCTCGCCGGTTGCCTTGGAGTCGCCCACGGTCTCCACGACCGTGACGAGCATGACCAGCAGCATCGCGACGATGGCGCCGATCTGGAACGTCGGCGCGCCGTAGTGGAACGGGGTGGTGACGCCGATCCAGTCGGACCGGCCGACCTGGTCGAAGTCGGTGTCGCCCAGCAGGTACGACACGAAGGTCCCGCCCACGAGGCCGAGCAGGACGGCGATGCTGCTGAGGAACGGGCGGCGCAGCCGGTAGAGGGCCAGGATGAACAGCAGCGTGCCGCCCGCGTACAGCAGGTGCTTCCAGCTGCCGAAGTCGTTGGTGACGGTCTTGGCCTCGGCCCCGCCCGCCGCGTCGGTGAGCGCGTTGGGCAGCAGCACGACGCCGATGACGGTCAGGACGGTGCCGGTGACCACGGGCGGGAAGAAGCGGACCAGTCGGCCGAGGAACGGGGCGGCCAGGAACGTCGCGATCCCCGCGGTGATCGTGCCGCCGTAGATCGCCAGCAGCGCGGCGGTGGCGTTCTCGGCGCCCTGCCCGATCGCGATCATCGGGGCGACGGCGGTGAACGTCACGCCCTGCACGAGGGGCAGCCGGATGCCGATCCGCCAGAAGCCCCAGGCCTGGATGATCGTGGCGATGCCGCAGGTGAACAGGTCGGCGTTGATCAGGTAGACCAGCTGCTCGTCGGACAGGCCGATGGCGCCCGCCACGAGGATGGGCACGACCACGGCGCCGGCGTAGAACGCCAGGACGTGCTGGAAACCGTAGAGCGCGAGCCGGGAAACGGGCAGCACCTCGTCGACCGGGTGCCTGCGGGGTTCGTCTGGGGCCATGTCCGCTCTGCCTTCCGAGGTGAAGCGCCGGTCCGGCCCGGCGGGGCTCGCCCGGTCCCGGGGCACGCCCGGGCGCGCTCGGAAGGATCTTGGAACGATCCGGAGGGTGGGCGGAACCGTCCGTTGTCGGGTGTGGTGGAGCCGGTCGGCGGGGGCTGTCCTGCTGTACCGTCCGACATGGTAGAGAAAACCCCTTATGACATGGAATGCCGCACCGGAGCCGCGGTGTCCGCCGTCCGCGGTCAGGTGACGGGGATGATCCTGGCGTCGGCCAGGCGTCCGTCCCGGATGTCGAGGACCCCGATGGTGCCGTGGGGCTGGCGGCGGCGGTCGGTGGGCGACCCCGGGTTGAAGATCCGGACGCCGTCGCCGGTCTGGTCGAGGGGGATGTGGGAGTGTCCGAAGACCACCAGGTCGGCGTCGGGGAACCAGCGGCGCAAGCGCGTCGTGCGCCCCTTGGCCTGGCCGCTGTCGTGGACCATGGCGACGCGCAAGCCGTCCAGCTCGAGCCGCAGGCGTTCCGGAGCGCCCCACTCGGCCACGTCGGGGCCGTCGTTGTTGCCCAGGACGGCGTGGACCGGCGCGTACGCCGACAGTTCGTCGAGGACGTCGGCCGTGCACACGTCCCCGGCGTGCAGGATCACGTCGGCGCGGCGCAGGTGCTCGGCGACTCGGGGAGGACACGAGCGCCAGCGCCGCGGCGCGTGCGTGTCCGAGACGACCACCACCCTCACCTTGACATTGTGGCAGCCAGGCGGATGCGCGCCGTCACCGGTCGCCGGGCACGCGTGATTCCGCGGACGCGCCGCCGGGGCATCCCCGCGAGGTCGGTATGGGCCGCGTCCGCGCTCGTGTCCGCTGGACGGTACTCGCGGTTGCTCACAGGGGTGAGCGACGGGCGTCGAATCTTTGTCGCGCGGTGAATTACCGCGGCGGGCGGTCCTTGGAATCCTTGAGGCGACTCCGCACCGACCGGCCCCGCGGTTCCCGCCCGCGGACGGCGCGCCCTCGCCACGGGAGGATCACAGGTGACACACGCAACGGTCCGACGCCACGCGACGGCGCTGCTGCTCGTCCCGGCGCTGGCCCTGACGGCCTGCGGCGGGGAGGACGGCGAGGGCGGTGACACGGCACCGCTGCCCGTCGCGTCCACGTCTCCCGGGACCGCCCCGTCTCCCGCGGCGTCGTCGCCGACGTCCTTGCCGGAGACGGCGGCGTCGACGGCTGCGGCCACGCCCGGCGGCCGGGCGGCCGGGCAGGTGTCTCGTCGTCCCGCCGCGCCCACCGTGACGCCGAGCGCGTACCGGACCCTCGCGTCCTGCCTGGAGAGGCACGGGGTGGATCTGCCGGATCCCGGACAGGCCACGGCCCCGCCGCCCGGCTTCGACCCCTTCAAAGCGCAGGAGGCTCTCAAGAAGTGCATGAAGGACCTGGAGAAGCCTCGCGGCGCGTCGGCTCCGCGCTGAGCGGCCGCCCGCCACGGGGGCCGGCGCCGTCGTCGAGCGCCCTCGCGAGGCGCTCCCTCCGCGGACCATACAAGCGTATTGCGTATTGAACGCTTGTATTGCATGATGGCGGCGTGGCAGTCGACGAGTCACCGGCGAACCAGGACCTGACGGCGCGTGCGCGGATCCGCGACGCGGCGCTGCGGGAGTTCGCCGAGCACGGCGTGAAGGGCGCCACGATCCGCGGGATCGCCAAGGCCGCCGGGGTCTCCCCCGGCCTGGTGCAGCACCACTTCGGCACGAAGGAGGCGCTGCGGCGGGCATGCGACGAGTACGTCATCGACGTCATCAGGGAGACCAAGCGGGAGGCTCTCAAGGGCGGCGTCGCCGCTCCCGGGGTCCTGCCCGCGTTGCTGAAGACGGCTCTGCCTCTGCAGCGTTACCTGGCCCGGGCCTTGGTGGACGGGTCGGACGAGGCGGCTCGGCTGTTCGACGAGGCGGTGGAGTTCACCGAAGACCTCATCGTGAACGGCATGGAGGGCATGTCCCCGGCGAAGACCTCCGACCCGCACGCCTACGCGGCGGTCTTGTGCGCGATGAGCTTCGGGACGACCGTCCTGCACGAGCATCTGACGCGCAACCTCGGCGCCCATCCGTTCAGCCTCGAGGGCTATCCGCGCATGGCCCTGGCCATGTTCGACATCCTCACCGACAACCTGATGAGCCCGGAGCTGATGGCGCAGGCCCGCGCCGCCGTCGAGCAGCTCAAGGCCTCCGCCGAGGGCGCCCAGCCGGACCGGCAGCGCATCCCCACCTCCGACGCCGCCGCCCGGAAGGCCGACTCCGACCCGCCCGTCTGATCTCCCGCGGCCTGCGCGCCGCCCCTCGCGCCCATCTCGACACGGAGCGCCGCCGTGCCGCCGCGGCCGGCGGCGGCGACCCGGTACGGCCGTGTCGGCTCACTTCCCTTTCCCTGTCCCTTCCTGTCCTCTCTTCCTGTCCTCTCACCGCCCGCCCGCCGCGCGTCGGCGCCGGACGGGCGGGAGACCCCGCTTTCCTGCGCACCCTCACGAGGTGTCACGATGACGCAACACGACACGTTCCCCATCGAGGTGTCCGGGCTGGTCAAGACGTTCGGCCGGACACGGGCGCTGGACGGCCTCGACCTGACGGTCCGCGCCGGCGAGGTGCACGGCTTCCTCGGCCCCAACGGCTCCGGCAAGTCCACCACCATCCGAATCCTGCTCGGCCTGCTGCGCGCCGACGGCGGCACCGCCCGGCTGCTGGGCGGCGACCCGTGGAAGGACGCCACGCGCCTGCACCGCCGCCTGGCCTACGTCCCCGGCGACGTGACGCTGTGGCCCAACCTGTCCGGCGGGGAGATCATCGATCTGCTCGGCCGCCTGCGGGGCGGCCTGGACCGGCGGCGCCGCGACGAGCTGCTGGAGCGGTTCGAACTGGACCCGAAGAAGAAGGGCCGCGCCTACTCCAAGGGCAACCGGCAGAAGGTGGGCCTGGTCGCCGCGCTGGCGTCGAACGTGGAGATGCTCATCCTGGACGAGCCGACCTCCGGCCTGGACCCCCTCATGGAGGAGGTCTTCCAGCAGTGCATCCGTGAGGAACGCGACCGGGGCCGCACCGTGCTGCTGTCCAGCCACATCCTGTCCGAGGTCGAGGCGCTGTGCGACCGGGTGACGATCATCCGCAAGGGACGCACCGTCGAGACCGGCGCCCTGGCCGATCTGCGGCACCTGACCCGCACCTCGATCGACGCCGAGCTGGCGGCGGCGCCCGACGGGCTGTCGGACCTGCCCGCCGTTCACGACCTGCGCGTGGACGGCCACCGGGTGCGCTGCGAGGTGGACACCGCCGATCTGGACGAGGTGCTGCGGCTGCTGACGTCCCTGGGCGTGCGCAGCCTGACCAGCCGACCGCCCACCTTGGAAGAGCTGTTCCTGCGCCACTACCAGGACGAGATGCCGCAGGCGGTGACGCGATGAGCGCCGGGAAGGGCGCCGGCCGCCGAGCGGACCGCGCGGCGCCGGGACACGCGCTGGTCGGCACCGGCGCCTTGATCCGCCTGATCCTGCGCCGGGACCGGTTCATCCTGCCGATCTGGGTGCTGCTGATCGCGGTGATGCCCGCCACGTTCGTGTCGAGCTTCCGCGAGCTGTACCCGACCGACGCGGACCGCCTGAGGTGGGCCGCGACCTCCGGGACCAATCCCACGTTCCTGGCGCTGTACGGCCCGCTGCACGGCACCGACGTCGGCGCGCTGGCCGCGCAGCGGGCCGGCTTCCTCCCCGTGATCGTGGGGCTGATCTGCGCGTTCACCGTGATCCGGCACACCCGGGCGGAGGAGGAGGCCGGGCGCCGCGAGCTGCTGGGCGCGACGGTGCTGGGGCGCGGCGCGCCCCTGGCGGCGGCGCTGGCGGTCGCCATGGCGGCGAGCCTGGCGCTGGGCGCGCTCACCGCCGCCGGGATGATCGCGCAGGACGTGTCGGTGGCCGGGGCGGTGGCGTTCGGCCTGCAGCTGGCGATGGCGGGCTGCGTGTTCGCCGCGGTGGCGGGGGTGGCCGCGCAGCTCACGGAGGGGTCCCGGGCGGCGCGCGGCATCGCGACCGCCGTGCTCGGCGCCGCGTTCGTCGTCCGGATGGCCGCCGACGTCGGCGGGCAGGGCAACGGCCTGCAGTGGCTGTCGTGGCTGTCGCCGCTCGGCTGGGGCACCCGGCTGGCGCCCTTCGGCGACGAGCGGTGGTGGGTCCTGCTGCTCGGCGCCGCGCTGACCGCCGTGCTCGTCGCGGCCGCGGGCACGCTGTCGGGGCGCCGCGACGTGGCCGCGGGCATCCTGCCGCCCACGCTCGGCGCGGCCGAGGCGCCCGCCTACCTGTCCGGACCGGTGGGGTTGGCGTGGCGGCTGCACAGCCGTCCCCTGTACGGCTGGCTGGCCGGGTTCGCCGCCCTCGGCGTGGTGTACGGCGGAGTCGCGGACGGGGCCGACGACCTGGTGAAGGACAACCCCGACCTGGAAGAGATCATGGCGCGGCTGGGCGGGCAGACCTCGATCCTCGACGCCTACTTCGCCTCGTCGATGACGATCGTCGGCCTGATCGCGGCGGGCTACGCGGTGTCGGCGGCGCTGCGGATGCGCGCGGAGGAGACGTCCCTGCACGCCGAGCCGGTGCTGGCCACGGCCGTGGGACGGGTCCGCTGGTCGTGCGCCCACCTGCTGTTCGCCCTGCTGGGGCCGGCGCTCGGGCTGGCCGTCGCGGGCGCCGCCACCGGGCTCACCCACGGTCTGATCTCCGGGGACGCGGGCGACTGGCTGCCGCGCATCACCGGCGCCGCGATGGCGCAACTGCCCGCGGTGTGGCTCGTCACCGCGGTCGCGGTCGCCCTGTTCGGGCTGGCTCCCCGGCTGACCGGGGCGATCTGGGGCGTGTTCGGCGCCGTCGCCCTGATCACGCTGTTCGGGCCCGCGCTCCGGCTGAACCAGTGGGTGCAGGACGTCTCCCCGTTCACCCACATCCCCAAGCTGCCGGGCAACGAGGTCAGCGCCGCGCCTCTGGTGTGGCTGGCGGCGATCGCCGCCGTGGCGGCCGCCGCCGGATTGGGCGGCTTCCGCCGCAGGGACCTGTCCCTGGGCTGACGGTTCCCGGCACCTCCGACGCGCCTCTCCTCCCGCCGACCGCCGCCCGCGGGAGGAGAGGCGCCCGTCTTCCCGGCGGTCTCGGGGCCGCCGGCCCGCGGATGATCTGCCGCCGGGCGGATGGGTAAAGTGGCCCGCGGCGCGGAGCGGGTCTGCACTCTCGCGGCGTGCCGCCCGCTCCGCCCGCGCGCCGTATGCGCGGCCCCGCCGGTGGCGCGGATGTCCGAATGTCGTTAAGGTCATGCCCGGTGTGCCGGGAAGTCTGGTCGGCGGTCTCTTGACCGTTTTGTCGGAACAATGCCGGGAGTCGACCGCCGATGATCTCGCCGCCGACCGCATCCGCCTCCCCGCGCTTGCGCGCGCCCGGCCCTCGCGGTCTCGACGCGCGAGGCCCGCGTCGTCCCGTCCTGCCGCGCCCCCGTGCCCTTCGTGTGCCCGCGCGGCCTCGGCGCCCTCCGGACACGGCGCCCGGCGGGGACGGTCCCTTAGCCGTCCGTCCCCACCGTCGCCTTCGCCGTCGTCCACGCGGCCGTCCGCGCCGCGGCATCCGCTGAACGGGAGGTTCGTTGGCCGCCGCCACCGCACTCGTGATCTTCGTCGCCGCGTACGCGCTGATCGCGACGGAGAAGATCCACCGCACCGCGGTCGCCCTCGGCGGCGCCGGGCTGATGCTGCTGCTGCACATCACCGACGCCGAGGCCGCCTTCTTCGCCGAGGACACCGGGATCGACTGGAACGTCATCTTCCTGCTGCTCGGGATGATGGTGATCGTCTCGGTGCTCCGCCAGACCGGGGTGTTCGAGTACATCGCCATCTGGGCCGCCAAACGCGCCCGCGGCCGCCCCTACCGGCTGCTGGTCATGCTCGTGCTGATCACCGCGGGGGCCTCGGCGCTGCTCGACAACGTCACCACCGTGCTGCTCGTCGCCCCGGTCACCTTCCTGGTCTGCGAGCGCCTCGCCCTGCGCCCCGAGCCGTATCTGATCGCCGAGGTGATGGCGTCGAACATCGGCGGCACGGCCACCCTGGTCGGCGACCCGCCCAACATCATCATCGCCAGCCGCGGCGACCTGACCTTCAACGACTTCCTGGTCCACCTCGCCCCGCTGGTCGCGCTCCTGTTGATCGTGTTCTGCCTGCTGTGCCGGTGGATGTTCCGTTCGGCGTTCCGCTACGACCCCGACCGCGCCGCCGAGGTCATGGCCCTGGAGGAGAAGGAGGCCATCACCGACCGGCGGCTGCTCGCGCAGAGCCTGGCCGTGCTGGGCGTGGTGATCGCCGCTTTCGTGCTGCACCCCGTGCTGCACTACGAGCCGTCCGTCGTCGCGCTGCTGGGCGCCGGGCTGCTCGTGGCCGCCACCCGCGTCACCACCGAGGACGCCCTGCGCGAGGTGGAGTGGCCCACGCTGGTGTTCTTCGCCGGGCTGTTCGTCATGGTCGGCGGCCTGGCCAAGACGGGCGTCATCGCCGACGTCTCCAAGGCCGTCGCCGACGCCACCGAGGGGCGGCTGGGCCTCGCCGCGATGGTCCTGCTGTGGGGTTCGGCGGTCCTGTCGGCGATCGTGGACAACATCCCGTACGTGGCGACGATGAGCCCGATCGTGGCCGACCTGGTCCAGCAGCACGGCGACGCCGGGCAGGTGCTGTGGTGGGCGCTGGCGCTGGGCGCGGACCTGGGCGGCAACGCCACCGCCGTCGGCGCCTCCGCCAACGTCGTCGTGCTCGGCATCGCCGCCCGCAACGGCACCCCGATCAGCTTCTGGCGGTTCACCAAGTACGGCCTGGTCGTCACCCTGGTCACGGTCGCGCTGGCCGTGCCGTACCTGTGGCTGCGGTACCTGTGACGCCCGCGGTCAGGGACGTTCGGCGAACCGTTCGGCCTTGGCCGCGGGTCCGGCGATCAGAATGACGTCGCCGTACTGGAGCACCGTGTCGGCGGTGGCGTAGGTGAACTCCTCGCCCTTGGGTTTGACGCACACCACGGTCACGCCGTGCTTGCTGCGCAGCTTGGTCTCGCCGAGCGGCACGCCGACGATCTCCCGGGGCGGGTGCGTCTTGACCAGGGCGTACCCGTCCTCCAGCTCGATGTAGTCGAGCATGCGGCCGCTGACCAGGTGGGCGACGCGCTCGCCCATGTCGTGCTCGGGCAGCACGATGTGGTGGGCGCCGACCCGTTCCAGGATGCGCTTGTGCTGGTGGGTGACGGCCTTGGCCCAGATGTCGTCGACGCCCAGCTCCACCAGCAGGGAGGTCGCCAGGATGCTGGACTCCAGGTCGCCGCCGATGGCCACGACGGCGCGGTAGAAGTCGCCCACGCCCAGCTCGCGCAGCACGTCGGGGTCGGTGGCGTCGGCGGTGGCGAGCTGGGTGATCCGGCCCGCCAGGGCCTGGACGACCTTGGGCCGCCGGTCGATGGCCAGCACCTCGGTGCCGCGCGCGACCAGCTCCAGGGCCAGCGCCGAGCCGAACCGGCCCAGCCCGATCACCACCACGGGGTCGTGTCGTATCTCAGCCAACGATGGGTCGCTCCTCGGGTAGTTGGTAGCGCCGGACGCGTTCGCGCAGCGCCAGCGCGGTCGCCACGGTCAGCGGGCCGGTGCGGCCCGCGAACATCAGCACGATCAGCAGGATCCGGCCCGCCGGCGGCAGGTCCGCGGTGATGCCCGTGCTCAGCCCGACGATGCCGAACGCCGAGGTCACCTCGAACAGGACCCGGTCCAGGCCGTGCGCGGTGAGCGCCATCAGCGTGAACGTGGCCGCCACGACCAGCCCGACGCCCATCAGGGCGATCGCCACGGCCTGCCGCTGCGTGGCCTCGGGCAGCCGCCGGTGCCCCACGTTGACGTGCTTCTCGCCGCGCATCTCCGCCCAGATCACGAACGCCAGCAGCCCGAACGTGGTGACCTTGATGCCGCCCGCGGTGCCCGCGCTGCCGCCGCCGATGAACATCAGCACGTCGGTGATCAGCCAGCTCTCGGCCCGCATCTGCCCCACGTCGACGCTGTTGAACCCGCCCGAGCGCGGCATGACCGCGGCGGTGAACCCCGCCAGCCAGCGGTCGGGCGGGTCGAGCCGGCCGAACGTGGCGGGGTTGTTCCACTCGGCGGCGGTCAGCACCAGGGTGCCGCCGACCAGCAGCGCCGCGGTGACGCCGAGGGTGACGCGGGTCAGCACCGACCACCCGCGCGGACGGCGCCAGGACCGGGCCAGCTCGAACACCACCGGGAAGCCCAGCCCGCCGACGATGACGGCGAGGCAGATCGGCATGACGATCCACGGGTCGCCGACGAATCGGACGAGGCTGTCGGGCCACAGCGCGAACCCGGCGTTGTTGAAAGCCGCGACCGAGTGGAACACGCCGTGGTAGACGGCCCGGCCGAAGGGGTCGCCGTAGGCGAGCGCGAACCGCGCCGTCAGGACCACCGCGACCGCGATCTCGCCGATCAGGCTGAACAGCACCACGTTGCGCAGCACGCGTCGCAGGTCGGCGGCGCGCAGCGCCTTGGTCTCGGCCTGCGCCACCATCCGGGCGCGCAGCCCCAGCCGGCGCGAGAGCAGCACCGCCACCAGCGTGGCCATGGTCATGATGCCCAGCCCGCCCACCTGGATCAGTCCCAGGATGACCAGCTCGCCGAACAGCGACCAGTGCCCGCCGGTGTCGACCGTCACCAGCCCGGTGACGCACACCGCCGAGGTCGCGGTGAACAGCGCGTCCAGGAACGCGGCCCGCTGGCCCGACTCGGTCGCCGCGGGCAGCGACAGCAGGGCCGTGCCGGTCGCCACGGCCGCGCCGAACCCGGCCACGATCGCCTGGGCCGGTTGCCGGAACCGGTCCACCGGCAGCGCCGCCGGCGGCCGCCGGATCCCCCTGCCACGAACGAGGAAGATGACGCACCTCCGAAGAGACGCAGGTCAGCCTACGCGTGCGCAGAAACGCTAGCGATCCGGCCCTGACCGAGGTCCGGGAACGACGGGACGGGCCCCGTGACCGCGGTCACGCGGACGTGCCGCGCCCGCACCGCACGTTCGGGCGGCGCCGTCAGCCGCGCGGCGCGTACATGATGACCGCCACCCCGGCCAGGCAGACCAGGGCGCCCGCGATGTCCCACCGGTCGGGACGGAAGCCGTCCATCACGACGCCCCACACCAGCGACCCCGCCACGAACACGCCGCCGTACGCGGCCAGGACGCGACCGAAGTGCGCCTCCGGCTGGAAGGTGGCGACGAACCCGTACGCGCCGAGCGCGGCCAGCCCGGCGGCCGCCCACAGCCAGCCGCGGTGCTCGCGCACGCCCTGCCAGACCAGCCAGGCGCCGCCGATCTCCGCGACGGCGGCCAGCGCGAACAGCGCCAGGGAACGCAGGATCGCCATGGTCCGCGAGGCTACCGGCGGGCCGGGGCCGTCGGCGCGCCGGGCGGCGCGGGCGGCTAGGGTGGGGCGCGCGCCGGCCGGATCGAGAGGGGGCCATGACCGGGGAACGGAAGATCAGCAACCCGCTGGCGCTGGCGGTGCTGGTCCTGCTGCAGGAACGGCCGATGCACGCCTACGAGATGGTCACCACGCTGCGGGAGCGCGACAAACAGGACAGCATCAACCTCAAGTACGGGTCGCTGTACACGGTCGTGCGCGCGCTGCGCCGCGAGGGCCTGATCAAGGAGGCCGGGACGGCGCGGGCCGGTCGGCGGCCGGAGCGCACCGTGTACGCGCTGACCGACGGCGGGCGCCGGGAGCTCCGCGACTGGCTGCGGGAGCTGCTCGGCGAGCCCCACCACGAGTTCCCCCGGTTCGTGGCCGGGTTGTCGCTGATGGGCGCGCTGCCCCCGGAGGAGGCCGTCGAGCTGCTGGAGCGCCGCGCCGACCGGGTCGCCGAACGCGCCGAGCGGTACCGCGCCCGGATCGCCGAGGCCGAGGCCATGGGCGTGGCGGACGTCCACCTGGTCGAGGACGACTACCGGATCGCGATGGACCTCGCCGAAGAGGCGTGGATCCGCCGGCTGATCGCCTCGCTGCGTTCGGGGACGCTCGGCGGGATCGAGGAATGGCGCGAGCACCACCGGCGGCGCCGCGAGCCGACCGCGGCGGAGTCGAACGACCCTGGCGTGAGCGCCGCTGAGTGAAAAGGCGCCGCCGCCGCTCGCCCAAGGTTTGGTTTGTCCACTATTAGCCCGATTTGTCATGGGTAGGGGCGGACGTCGAACCGACAAAGGCCGAACGGACCGGCGACGTGAGGAGGCGGGCGATGTCGGACTCGAGCCGCCCCGTCGAAGGAGAGCACCGCTACCAGCAGCACGTGACCTCGCCCGAGGAGCACGAGGAGCGCCCCGGCCGCAGTCTGGTGACCACCGACCACGACGTGATCCGGCACTGGGCGGACGAGCGCGGCGCCAAACCCGCCACCGTGCCGGGCAGCGAGTACGAGGGCAGGCCGGGCCGCCTGCTGCTCGACTTCCCCGGCGGCGGGGGCGAGGACCTGCAGGAGATCTCCTGGGACGACTGGTTCCGCACCTTCGACGACCGCAAGCTCAACTTCATCTTCCAGGAGCACAAGGCCGACGGGTCGCCGAGCAATTTCTTCCGCTTGGAGAATCCCGGCCGCACCGGCGGCTCCTGAACCCGGGCGGCCCCGTCTCCCGCCCGCCCCGGCCGGTCATGCCGTCCCGGGCGGGCGGCGGGCCGCTGCCGCGGTGCGGCCGGGCGCCCCGGAACCGGCTC
>NZ_BCQU01000133.1:0-13965 GCF_001552235.1 Actinomadura rubrobrunea NBRC 15275
CCCGCCGGTCCCGCGGGACCGGCGGACGCCCGGACGACCGGACCGAACGGCACGGTCCGGCCGCGCCGCGTGCGTCCGGGCGCGCCGTGCCCCGCAGGGGCGAGCCGGGCGACCCCGCCCCGAGGCGCACGCCGCCGCCCAAGGGCAGGGACGCGGAGAAGGACCGGGAGCCGCACGGCAAGGCCGGGACGGCGAGGAGGACGGCGCGTCCCGCCCCCAAGAACGCCGCCAAGGGCACGACCAAGAGCCCCGCCAAGGGGGCCGCCAAGGCCGCCGGCAGGGCGCGGTCCGGCACCGGCGGGAGGCCGCCCGGTCCGCCGCGTCCGCCCAGAAGGCCCCGGCCGCGCGTGCCGTTCCGCCGCCGCGACCCGATCAAGCGGCTGAACACCGGGCTGCTGGCGGTGGCGTTCGTGCTGTCGCTGTTCGCCGGACGGCTGGTGCAGCTGCAGACGATCGAGTCGGCCAGCTACACCGAACGGGCCAAGCGGCAGCGGCTGCACACGATCGACCTGCCCGCGGTGCGCGGCGAGATCACCGACGCCCAGGGCAATCCGCTGGCCATGACGGTCGAGGCGCGCGCCGTCTTCGCCGACCCCCTCATGATCGAGCCCGAGGACCGGCAGAAGGTGGTGTCCAAGGTCGCGCCGATCCTCGGCCTGGACCCGGCCCACGTCATGAAGGTGATCAGCACTCCGGGGAGCCGGTTCGAGTACCTGGCGCACGGGGTGCGGCCCGACCGGGCCCGGCTGATCACCGCCGAGAAGCTGCCCGGCATCGGCACGCTGCCGGAGTACCGGCGCGAGTACCCCAACGACGACCTGGCCGCGGGCGTCATCGGGTTCGTCAACGCCGAGGGCGAGGGCGGCGCCGGCCTGGAGTTCTCGATGAACAAGCAGCTGGCGGGCCGGCCGGGCTGGCAGCGCGTGGAGATCAGCCCCGAGGGCCAGCACATCCCCATGGGCGAGGACCAGAAGCGGCCCCCGGTGCCCGGCCGCGGGCTGCGCCTGACGCTGCTGCGCGACCTGCAGTACAAGGCGCAGGAGGCGATCGAGAAGCGGGTCGAGGAGACCGGCGCGCGCAACGGCAGCGTCATCGTCATGGACCCGCGCAACGGGCAGCTGCTGGCGCTGGCGTCGGCGCCGGGCTACGACCCCAACGAGTACGCCCGGGCGCCCCAGAAGAACTGGGACAGCCCCATCGTGCGGGAGGCGTTCGAGCCCGGCAGCACCAACAAGGTGATCACCGCGGCGGCCGTCCTGGAGAAGGGCGGCGTCACGCCGGACACCGTCTTCACCGTGCCCGACCACATCCGCCGCTACGACCGGGTGTTCCGCGACTCGCACCCGCATCCCACGCAGCGGCTGACGTTCGCCGGCGTGCTGGCCACCTCCAGCAACGTCGGCACCATCCTGGCCAGCGAACGGGTCTCCGCGCAGACCCTGTACCAGTTCCTGCGCGCGTTCGGGTTCGGGGAGAAGACCGGCGTCGGCCTGCCCGGCGAGACGCCCGGCCAGCTCAAACCGCCGAGCCAGTGGTCGGGCACCGACCGCTACCCGATCTCGTTCGGCCAGACCGTGTCGGTCAACGCGCTGCAGATGGCGAGCGTGTACGCCACCATCGCCAACGGCGGCGTGCGCGTCGCCCCGAACCTGATCCTGGGCAGCACCGGCGAGGACGGCTCGTTCACCCCCGCCCCGCCGCCCGAGCGGCGCCAGGTGATCAGCGCCGAGACCGCGCGCCAGTTGCGCGACATGCTGGAGGGCGTCACCTCCAAGGAGGGCACGGCGCCCAAGGCGCGCATCAAGGGCTACCGGGTCGCGGGCAAGACCGGCACCGCCGAGATCGTCAACCCCGCCTGCGGATGTTACCGGGGCGGCGGCTACACCGCCTCCTTTGCCGGATTCGCCCCGGCCGATGACCCGCAGTTGGTCGTTCTGGTGGTCCTGCAGAACCCGCGGCGGGGAAGCCACTATGGTGGCGATGCGGCGGCGCCGGTGTTCAAGGACGTGATGAGCTTCGCGCTGCAGACCCGGAAGATCCCGCCGACGGGAAGCAAAGCGCCGACCGTCAAGATCTACGCCCGGGGCTGACGGCAGCGAGTACCCTCTCACGCCGTGAGTTCAGCATCGGCACCCCTGTCCGCCAGAACGTCCGTCCGAACGTCCGTCCCGACGTCCGTCCGAACGTCCCGCAACGAAAGACACGCCATGCGCCCGACGACCAACCCGGCCCGGCGGCTGACCGGGCTGGCGGCGCTGCTGGGCGTCGCGGACGCCGCCGACGACCGGAGACTGGCCGGGGTGTCGGTGACCGGCATCACCCACGACTCGCGGAAGGTGCTGCCGGGCGACCTGTACGCGGCGCTGCCCGGCGCCCGCGCGCACGGCGCCGACTTCGCCGCGCAGGCCGCCGCCGCGGGCGCGGCCGCGATCCTCACCGACCCCGCCGGGTACGACCGCGCCGCCGCCTCCGGCCTGCCGGTGCTGGCGGTGGAGGACGTGCGCCGCCGGCTCGGCGAGGCCGCCGCGTGGGTGTACGGGGACCCGGGCCGCGACCTGACGCTGATCGGCGTCACCGGCACCAGCGGCAAGACCACCACCGTCTACCTGCTGGAGGCGGGGCTGCGCGCCGCCGGGGTGGACACCGCCGTGGTCGGCACCGTGGAGGTGCGGGTCGGCGACGAGCGGGTGCCCGCCGCGCTGACCACGCCCGAGGCCACCGACCTGCACGCGCTGTTCGCGGTGATGCGCGAGCGCGGGGTGGGCGCGGGGGCCATGGAGGTCTCCAGCCACGCGCTCGACCAGGGCCGGGTCGGCGGCGCCCGCTACGAGGTGGCGGTCTTCACCAACCTGTCGCAGGACCACCTGGACTACCACCCGACCATGCGGGACTACTTCGCCGCAAAGGCGAAGCTGTTCACCCCCGAGTACTCGCGGGTCGGCGTGGTCAACATCGACGACGAGTGGGGCCGGCGGCTGGTGGAGGTCGCGACCGTTCCGCTGACCACCTATTCGGCGTCCGGCGACCCGGCCGCCGACTGGCGCGCCGAGGACGTGCGGCTCGGCGCCGACGGCAGCGTGTTCCGCGTGGTCGGCCCCGGCGGCATCGAGGCCGACGCCGCCGTCCAGCTCGCCGGGCCGTTCAACGTCGCCAACGCGCTGGCGGCGATCGTGGCGCTGGTCGAGGCGGGCCTGACGCTGCCCACCGCGGTGCACGGCGTGGCCTCGCTGACCGGCGTGCCCGGCCGCCTGGAGCGCGTCGACGAGGGCCAGGACTTCGTCGCCCTGGTCGACTACTCGCACAAGCCCGGCGCGGTCGAGGCGGTGCTGACCGCGCTGCGCCCGCTCACCGAGGGCCGGCTCATCGTGGTGCTCGGCTGCGGCGGCGACCGCGACCGCGGCAAGCGCCCGCTGATGGGGGAGGCCGCGGCCCGCCTGGCCGACATGGCGTACTTCACCAACGACAACCCCCGGTCCGAGGACCCCCTGGCCATCCTCGCCGCTATGGTCGAGGGCGGGCTGAAGGTGCCGCAGCGGCAGCGCGCCCATGTCGTGGTGGAGCCCGACCGCGCCGCGGCCATCGAGCTGGCCGTGGCCCGCGCCCGCCGCGGCGACGTCGTCGTGGTGGCCGGCAAGGGCCACGAGGTGGGCCAGTACGTGGCCGGCGAGGTGCTGCCGTTCGACGACCGGGAGGTCCTGCGCGCGGCGCTGCGCCGATCTCGGGCCGCCGCGGGCGCGTCCGACGTCGAGAACGCAAGAGGGGACGGGACGCAGGCGTGATCCCACTTCCGCTGGCGGCGGTCGCGGAGCTGACCGGCGGCGCCGTCCACGGCGACGGCGCGGACGCCGTGGTCCGCGGCCCCGTCGTCATCGACTCGCGCGCGGCGGAGCCCGGCGCGCTGTTCGCCGCGCTGCGCGGCGAGCGCGCCGACGGCCACGACTTCGCCGCCGCCGCGCTGGCCGCCGGGGCCGTCGGGGTGCTCGCCGAGCGCCCGGTGGGCGGGCCCGCCGTCGTGGTCGACGACGTGCGCGCCGCGCTGGGGCGGCTGGCCGCCGGAGTGCTGGCCCGGCTGCCCGACACGACCGTGATCGCGGTCACCGGCTCGGCCGGCAAGACCTCCACCAAGGACCTGATCGCCCAGGTCGTCGAGGGCGCCGGGCCGACGGTGTGGCCGCCGGGGTCGTACAACAACGAGATCGGCCTGCCGCTGACCGTGCTGCGCGCCGAGGAGCGCACCCGCCACCTGGTGCTGGAGATGGGCTCCCGCGGCGCGGGCCACATCACGTACCTGACCGGCATCGCCCGGCCGCGCGTCGGCGTGGTGCTGAACGTCGGCACCGCGCACGTCGGCGAGTTCGGCGGGCGCGACAAGATCGCCGAGGCGAAGGGCGAGCTGGTGGAGGCGCTGCCCGCGGACGGCGCGGCGGTGCTGAACGCCGACGACCCGCTGGTGCGCGCCATGGCGGACCGCGCCGGCGCCCGCGTCGTGACGTTCGGCCGGAGCGCGGACGCGGACGTGCGGGCCGTCGACGAGCGCCTGGACGACGCCGGGCGCCCGCGATTCACGCTGGTCACGCCGGAGGGGTCCGCTCCGGTGGAGCTGCGCCTGCACGGCGCGCACGCCGTCCTCAACGCGCTGGCGGCCGCGGCCGCGGCCCGGGAGGTCGGCATGGGCGTCGCCGACGCGGCCGCGGCGCTGTCGCGGGCGGTGCCGGCCAGCCGGTGGCGCATGGAGGTGACCGAGCGGCCGGACGGCGTGACCGTCGTCAACGACGCCTACAACGCCAACCCCGAGTCGATGCGGGCCGCGGTCGACGCCGTCGCGCACATGGCGCGCGGGCGCCGGGCGTGGGCGGTCCTGGGGGAAATGGCCGAGCTCGGTGCGTCTTCCGCGGCGGAACATGCCAAGATCGGACAGCACGTCGCCGAACGGGGGTTCGCCGGCCTCGTGGTGGTCGGGCGCAATGCGGCGGCGATGGCCGAGGGGGCCGAGCGAGTGGGGTCATGGACGGGAGAGTGCGTACAGGTGGATGACGTCGGCGCGGCGGTGACCGCGCTCCGCGAGCGGCTGCGGCCACGGGACGTCGTGCTGGTGAAGGGCTCTCGCGTCGCCGGGCTGGAACGGGCCGCCGAGGCCCTCCTGGCCGGTGAGCACAGGGGCGAGGGCGGCCGTCCGCACGCGGACGGCTCGGCCGAGCCGGAGGGTGACCGGACGTGACCAATATCATCATCGCGGCCGGAGTGGCCCTGATCTTCGGCATGGTCGGCACGCCGGTGTGGATCCGCATCGTCCGGCGGCTCGGCTACGGCCAGATGATCCGCGACGAGGGCCCCGAGGCGCACCTGACCAAGCGCGGCACGCCCACCATGGGCGGCGCGGTGTTCATCGTCGGCTCCCTGATCGGGTACGGCGCGGCGCACCTGTTCACCGCGACGCCGCCGACGATCTCCGGCGTGCTCGTGCTGTTCCTGATGGCCGGGCTCGGCCTGGTGGGCTTCGTCGACGACTTCATCAAGGTGTTCAAGCAGCGCAGCCTGGGCCTGCGCAGCGGCGCCAAGATGATCGGCATCGTGATCGTCGGGGTGGTGTTCGCGGTCGCCTCGCTGAACTTCCCCAACGGCTACGACGTCACCCCCGCGTCCCCGCACCTGTCGTTCCTGCGCGACTTCGGGCCGTCCATCGGCCCCTACCTGTTCGTGGTGTGGGCGCTGCTGCTGATCGCCGCGACCTCCAACGGCGTGAACCTGACCGACGGACTGGACGGCCTGGCCGCCGGTCCCGCGGCGATGGTGCTGGGCGCCTACGTCATCATCGGCAACTGGCAGCTGCGCAACAGCTGCTACGACTTCGCGCTGGCGCCCAACTGCTACAGCGTGCGCGACCCGCTCGACCTCGCGGTGGTCGCGGCCGCGGTGCTCGGCGGCGTGTTCGGGTTCCTGTGGTGGAACGCGCCGCCCGCCAAGGTCTTCATGGGCGACACCGGGTCGCTGGCCCTCGGCGGGGTGCTGGTCGGCCTGGCCATCCTCACCCGCACCCAGTTCCTGCTGGCCATCCTGTGCGGCCTGATCGTGATGATCACGCTGTCGGTGATGATCCAGGTCAGCTGGTTCAAGCTGACCAAGAAGCGGGTGTTCAAGATGGCACCGCTGCAGCACCACTTCGAGCTGTCCGGCTGGGCGGAGACCACCATCGTCGTCCGGTTCTGGCTGATGTCGGCGCTGTTCACCGCGATCGGCCTCGGCCTGTTCTACCTGGAATGGATGCCCAAGCGGTGAGCGGCTGGCAGGGACGCAGCGTGTGCGTGGCGGGGCTCGGCGTGTCGGGCCGGGCCGCCGCCCGGGTCCTGGCCGAGCGCGGCGCGCGCGTCACCGTCGTGGAGGCCCGCGACGACGACGCGCTGCGCGAGCACGCCGAACGGCTGCGCGCCGACGCGGGCGCGACCGTCCGGCTCGGCGACGGCGACACCCTTCCGGAGGGCGCCGACCTGGTCGTCACCTCGCCGGGCTGGCGCCCCGACGCGCCGCTGCTGTCGGCGGCCGCGGCCGCCGGGATCGAGATCATCGGCGAGGTGGAGCTCGCCTGGCGGCTCGCGCACGACGGCGGCGCGGACGGCGCTGCGGACGGCGGCGCGGCGCCGTGGCTGGCGCTCACCGGGACGAACGGCAAGACCACGACGGTGCGGATGCTGGCGTGCATGCTCACCGCCGCCGGGCACCGCGCCGTCGCCGTCGGCAACGTGGGCACGCCCATCGTGGAGGCGGTGCTCGACAAGCACGACGTGCTCGCGGTGGAGCTGTCGAGCTACCAGCTGCACTGGTCGAGCACGGTGGCGCCGTACGCGGCGGCGGTGCTGAACGTGGCGCCCGACCACATCGACTGGCACGGCTCGTTCGACGCGTACGCCGCCGCCAAGGGCAGGATCTACGCGCCCGGCACGGTCGCGATCGTCAACGCCGACGACCCGGTGTCCGCGCGGCTCGGCGGGCCCGGCGCCAAGGGCTTCACCCTCGGGACGCCCGCCCCCGGGCAGCTCGGCGTCGTCGAGGACCTGCTCGTCGACCGCGCGTTCACGCCCGACCCGCGGCGCGAGGCCGTGGAACTGGCCGAGCTGCGGGACGTGCGGCCGTTCGCCCCGCACAACGTCGCCAACGCCCTGGCCGCCGCCGCCCTCGCCCGGGCCTTCGGCGTCCCGCCCGAGGCCGTGCGCGAAGGGCTGCGCGCGTTCACCCCCGACCCGCATCGCATCGCCCACGTGGCGACCGTGGACGGCGTCGACTACATCGACGACTCCAAGGCCACCAACCCGCACGCCGCGGCGGCGTCGCTGGCGTCCTGCCGGTCGGCGGTGTGGATCGCGGGGGGCCTGCTCAAGGGCGCCGACGTCGACGACCTGGTCCGCTCCTGCGCCGATCGGCTGCGCGGCGTGGTGCTGCTGGGCGCCGATCGGGCGCGGATCGCCGAGGCGCTTGCGCGACACGCGCCGGATGTCCCGGTGGTGGACGTTCCCGACACCGACACTGGTGCGATGGACCGCGTCGTGTCCGCGGCCGCCGGGCTGGCCCGGCCGGGCGACACGGTGCTGCTGGCCCCCGCGGGCGCGTCGTTCGACATGTTCGCCAGTTACGGCGCCCGCGGCGAGGCGTTCGCCGCCGCGGTGCGGCGGCTCGCCGAGGGCCGGTAGGGCCCGCCGGCGGACGCCACGGGGTCCGGCGGAGCGCCGGTGAGGAGGGGAGGCCGCCAGCATGAACGCCGCCGTGCCGTCGTCGGCCGGCGACGACCGCCGGGACCGCCCGCGCCGGGCCGGGCCGCGCGAGCACCTCGTCGCCGCCGTCGGGCTGCTGGACCGCCCGCTGACCTCCTACTACCTGGTGCTCGGCTGCTCGATCATGCTGCTGGCGCTGGGGCTGACGATGGTGCTGTCGGCGTCGCTGGTCCAGCAGATCCAGGCGACCGGCTCGGCGTACACGCTGTTCCAGAAGCAGGCCATGTGGACGGCGATCGGCCTGCCGCTGATGTGGCTGGCCTCGCGGCTTCCGGTGCGGGCGTTCCGCGCGTTCGCCTATCCGCTGCTGCTGCTGTCGATCGTGGGGCTCGGGCTGGTGCTGGTGCCGGGCCTCGGCCACTCGGCGGGCGGCGCCACCCGCTGGATCAGCCTCGGGCCGGTGCTGGTGCAGCCGTCCGAGCCCGCCAAGCTCGCGCTGGTGCTGTGGGGCGCCGACCTGCTGGCGCGCAAGGAGCGGCTCGGCCAGCTCACCGAGTGGCGGCCGCTGCTGGTGCCGCTGCTGCCCGGGGCCGGGGTGCTGGTGCTGATGGTCATGCTCGGCAGCGACCTCGGCACCACCCTGGTCCTGCTGACGATCTTCCTGGCGCTGCTGTGGGTGGTCGGGGCGCCGGGGCGGCTGTTCGTCGGCATGGCCGGGCTGGTCGGCCTGCTGGTGGCGATCCTGATCATCGTGGAGCCGTACCGGCTGCAGCGGCTGAGCGGCTACCTGGACCCGTCCCAGAACCGGCTCACCACCAACTACCAGGGCTACCAGGGCCAGCTCGCGATCGCCTCCGGCGGCTGGCTGGGCACCGGCCTGGGCGAGGGCCGGGCCAAATGGGACTTCCTGCCGCACGCCGAGACGGACTTCATCTTCGCGATCATCGGAGAGGAGCTGGGCCTGGTGGGTACCCTCGTGGTGCTGAGCCTGTTCGGGCTGCTGGCCTACGCGGGACTGCGCATCGCCCGCCGGGTCCGTGACCCCTTCACCCGCCTGGCCGCGGCCGGGGCCACGGCATGGGTGGTGGTGCAGGCGATCGTCAACATCGGAGCCGTGATCGGCGTGCTTCCCATCACCGGGATCCCGCTGCCGCTGGTCTCCTACGGGGGGTCGGCGCTGATCCCGACTCTGATCGCGCTCGGCATGCTGCTGGCCTTCGCCAAACGCGAGCCGGGCGCCCGCCAGGCGCTGGCCGCCCGGGGTCCCGGACCGGTCTCCCGCGCCCTAAGCTGGCTTGGCCTGGCACGGCGTCAGTGAATCCCCCGTCACGAACACGCTAGGAGATGTAAGCGAGCATGAGGGTTGTCCTGGCCGGCGGCGGCACCGCCGGACACATCGAGCCCGCGCTGGCCCTCGCCGACGCGCTGCGGCGCATCGATCCCGACACCCAGATCACCTGCCTCGGGACCGAGCGGGGGCTGGAGACCCGGCTGGTCCCGCAGCGGGGCTACCAGCTCGCGCTGATCCCGCCGGTGCCGCTGCCCCGCACGCTGACGCCGCAGCTGCTGACCGTCCCGGGCCGGCTGCGCGGCGCCATCAACGCGGCCGCCGGCATCCTGGACCAGGCGCAGGCCGACATCCTGGTCGGCTTCGGCGGGTACGTGGCCACCCCCGGCTACCTGGCCGCCCGCAAGCGCAAGATCCCGATCATCGTGCACGAGGCCAACCCCAAGCCCGGGCTGGCCAACAAGCTCGGCGCCCGGTTCACCGAGCACGTGGCGGTCGCGCACGCCGACACGCCGCTGCCCAACGCCCGGGTCGTCGGCATCCCGCTGCGCCGGGAGATCGCCACGCTGGACCGCCTGGCCATGGGGGACAAGGCCCGCTCCTACTTCGGGCTGATGCCCGACCTGCCCACGCTGCTGATCTTCGGCGGGTCGCAGGGGGCGCGCTCGCTGAACCGCGCCGCGGTGGCCGCCGCCCCGGCGTTCCGGCAGGCGGGCATCCAGGTGCTGCACATCGTCGGGCCCAAGAACAACGAGGAGCCCGAGCCCGCGTCCGGCGGCCCCCAGTACGTCACCATCCCCTACTGCGACCGGATGGACCTGGCCTACGCCGCCGCGGACATGGCCATGTGCCGCGCGGGCGCGATGACCTGCGCCGAGCTGACCGCCGTGGGGCTGCCCGCGGTGTACGTGCCGCTGCCGCACGGCAACGGCGAGCAGCGGCTGAACGCCGAGCCGGTGGTGGCGGGCGGCGGCGGGCTGCTCGTGGACGACGCGGAGCTGAGCCCCGACTGGATCGTCCACAACCTGCTGCCGGTGCTGGCCGACCCGGCCCGCGTCGCGGCCATGTCGGAGGCCGCCGCGCGGCTGGGCCGCCGCGACGCCGACGACGCGCTGGCGCGCATGGTGTACGAGGTCGTCGGGGCGGGTCAGCGGTGACGCGGCGGGGCACGCGAGGAAGGGACGCCGCGGGCCTGGGGACCGCCGGAAACGAGGGGACGGGCGCCGCCCGATGAATCTGATCAGTCCTGGCGAGGTCGTGCCGGCGGAGGAGCTGGGCAAGGTCCACTTCATCGCGATCGGCGGCGCGGGCATGTCCGGCGTCGCGCGGATCATGTTGCTGCGCGGCATCCCGGTCTCCGGCAGCGACGCCCGGGACTCCGAGCTGCTGGCCCGGCTCGGCGAGCTGGGCGCCAAGGTGTTCGTCGGCCACGACGCCGCGCACCTGGGCGACGCCGACACCGTGGTGGTGTCGACCGCGATCCGCGACACCAACCCCGAGCTGGTGGCGGCGCGCCGGCGCGGGCTGCGGGTGCTGCACCGGTCGGCGGCGCTGGCGTCGCTGATGGCGGGGCGCCGCGCGGTCGCGGTGGCGGGCACCCACGGCAAGACGACCACCTCCTCGATGCTCACGGTCGCCCTGCAGCGGGTGGGGGCCGACCCGTCGTACTGCATCGGCGGTCAGCTGGTCACCACGGGCCTGGGCGCCGACGAGGGCAGCGGGGACGTCTTCGTCGCCGAGGCCGACGAGAGCGACGGCTCGTTCCTGGCCTACAGCCCGTCCGTGGCGGTCGTCACCAACGTTGAGGCCGACCACCTGGACAACTACGGCGGGTTCGAGAAGGTCAAGGAGAACTTCGCGCGGTTCGTCGACCGGATCGAGCCCGGCGGCACGCTGGTGGCCGGGGCGGACGACCCGGTGGCGATGGAACTGGCCGAGCGGGCGCGCGGGCGCGGCCTGACGGTGCGCACCTACGGTCAGGCGCCCGGCGCCGACCTGCGCGTCACCGGCTTCACGCCCCGCGGCCTCGGCTCCCGCTTCCACATCGAGGGCGTCGGCGACGTGGCGCTGAGCGTGCCGGGCCTGCACAACGCGCTCAACGCGACCGCGGTGGTCGCCGCGGCGCAGGCGCTGGACGCCGACCTGGCCGGCGTGGTGGACGGGCTGGCCTCGTTCGGCGGGGCGATGCGCCGCCTGGAGCGCAAGGGCGAGGCCGCCGGGGTGGAGGTGTTCGACAGCTACGCCCACCACCCGACCGAGCTGATCGCCGATCTGCGCGCCACCCGCGACTACCTGGAGCAGAAGGGCGGCGGCCGGATCGTCGCGGTGTTCCAGCCCCACCTCTACAGCCGCACCCGCTTCTTCGCGGCCGAGTTCGGCGCGGCGCTGGGGCTGGCCGAGGTCGCCGTGGTGCTCGACGTGTACGGCGCGCGCGAGGACCCCGAGCCCGGCGTCACCGGCGCCCTGGTGGCCGACGCCGTGCCCGAGGGCACGCGCACCGTGTACGCGCCGGCGTTCGACGAGGTCCCGGGCATCGCGGCGGACGCGGCGCGTCCGGGCGACGTGGTGATCACCCTCGGGGCGGGCGACGTCACCGTCCTGGGGCCGCGCATCCTGGAGCAACTCGCCGCACGAACGCCGTGACGTCCGGCCCGATCGTCCTGAGGGCGGCCAGGGGGCGTCCGCGGGCGTGCTCCAGGGGCGTGCTCCAGGGGGTGCTGTTCCGCTGGCGCGCCCGCTCCGGGCGTTATGGGACGAACATCCACAAGGGTGATCTTTAGTGATTTTCATCGTCACCGGGCGTGGGATCCCCCGATCCGGGGCCCGACGCGGTCATCCTGGACGGCATGACCAACCTGGGCGGGCAGACGGGGACGGTGCGCGGCCACCCGGGCCGCTGGAAGGCGGTGTTCGTCACACTGCTGGTGGTCGGCGTGCTCGGCGCGGTGGGCTGGGTGCTGCTGGGCTCCCGGCTCCTGGTGGTGCGCACCGTGGAGATCACCGGCACCCGGCTGGCGCCCCGCGACCGCATCGCGGCCGCCGCCGACGTCCGCCTGGGCGTGCCGATGGTGCGGCTGGGCACCGAGGAGGTCCGGGCGCGGCTGGAACGGCTGCGCGAGGTCGAGTCGGCCAGAGTGGAGCGGCGCTGGCCGACCACCGTGCGGATCGTGGTGCGCGAGCGCGTCCCGGTCGCGGTGGTGCGGCGCGGGGGGCGGTACTACCGGCTGGACCGCCCCGGGGTGGCCGTCGCCGACGGCGAGTCCCGGCCGAAGGGGCTGCCCGAGCTGGTCACCGGTGCGCCGGGGCCGTCGGATCCGGCCACGCTGGCGGCGCTGCGGGTGCTCGAGGAGCTGCCCCGGCACCTGGCCGGGCGGGTGGCCGAGGTGCGGGCGACCGGCCCCGAGGCGGTGACGCTGCGGCTGGCGGGCGGCCCCGCGGTGGTGTGGGGTTCGGCCGAGCGCACCGAGGAGAAGGCGCGGCTGCTGGAGGCGCTGCGCCGCACGGCCGCGGGACGGTCGGCGCGCGTCATCGACGTCAGCTCGCCGGAGGTCGTCACCACCCGGTGAAACCGCGGCGGTGCGTGTGTCGGGGCGATTCCGGGCGCCCGATCGGGCACGCTGGGAGCACGGCCGTCGCGGCGGGCTTCCGGCGGGCTTCGCCAACCGGGGCAAGCGGGACTCACCGCGACACGCCGGATCGGTTGACCGGGGGGTTAGTTGACCCTGACGGTTAGGCCGCCCTACTGTCCGTATCAGTCCTCAGGTTGACATAACTGTAAGCCTAAAGTTGAGGGTGAGGGTTTTGTCTGGACGGCACCGCCGCCGTCCGCGGCCCGTGGCGTCAGCCGCACCCGCAACGACGGCCGCAGGCGACAACATAGACATCAGGTCCAGAGCACCGCAGCGACCCGGTTCGCCGAACCGGGCCGTCCGGTCCGATAGAGCGAGCGGAAAGGCCCCTCGTCGTGGCAGCACCGCAGAACTACCTCGCGGTCATCAAGGTCGTCGGCATCGGCGGCGGCGGTGTCAACGCCGTCAACCGGATGATCGAAGAGGGCCTCAAGGGCGTCGAATTCATCGCGATCAACACCGACGCCCAGGCGCTGCTGATGAGTGACGCAGACGTCAAGCTGGACGTGGGCCGCGAGTTGACGCGCGGCCTCGGGGCCGGGGCGAACCCCGACGTGGGCCGCAAGGCCGCCGAAGACCACCGCGAGGAGATCGAGGAGGTGCTCAAGGGCGCCGACATGGTCTTCGTCACCGCGGGCGAGGGCGGCGGCACCGGCACCGGCGGCGCCCCCGTGGTGGCCAACATCGCCCGTTCGCTGGGCGCGCTGACCATCGGCGTGGTGACCCGCCCGTTCAGCTTCGAGGGCAAGCGGCGCGCCATGCAGGCCGAGGCGGGCATCGAGACGCTGCGCGACGAGGTCGACACCCTCATCGTCATCCCCAACGACCGGCTGCTGTCGATCTCCGACCGGCAGGTCAGCGTGCTGGACGCGTTCAAGGCCGCCGACCAGGTGCTGCTGTCCGGTGTGCAGGGCATCACCGACCTGATCACCACGCCGGGTCTGATCAACCTGGACTTCGCCGACGTCAAGTCGGTCATGTCCGGCGCGGGTTCGGCGCTGATGGGCATCGGCTCGGCGCGCGGCGACGACCGCTCGGTGGCCGCCGCCGAGATGGCGATCTCCAGCCCGCTGCTGGAGGCCAGCATCGACGGCGCGCACGGCGTGCTGCTGTCCATCTCCGGCGGGTCCGACCTGGGCCTGTTCGAGATCAACGAGGCGGCGCAGCTGGTGTCCAACGCCGCCGCCCCCGACGCCAACATCATCTTCGGCGCGGTCATCGACGACGCGCTCGGCGACGAGGTCCGCGTCACGGTGATCGCGGCCGGGTTCGACGAGGGCCGGCCCGACAAGCCCGCGCCCGAGCCGGACACCCGGCGGCTGCCCCCGCCGCCGCGTCCGGCCCC
>NZ_BCQU01000134.1:0-13825 GCF_001552235.1 Actinomadura rubrobrunea NBRC 15275
GGCGGGCGCCGGCACGTCGTCGCAGCCCGCCGCGGCCATGGCGGCCGGGACGACGGCGGCGACGTGGGCCACCTTCGCGGGCGGGAAGTCGGGGGCGGGCGTGTGCCGCGGGTTCGCCGTGTCCGGCGCGCGCAGGGGGTCGCCGCCGCGCCGCGCGGTGATCCGGGCCTCCACCAGGGCGGGGTCCGCGGCGGCGGCCTCGGGGACGGGACGCGGCCGCGGGACGGCGGTGACCGGGGCGCGGGCGCCGGTGATGCGGTCGATGTCGATGCCGCCCGGGTCGGGCCGGGACAGGCCGGGGACCTGGCAGGCGCCGTAGTGGCCGCCGCGGGCCCAGTCGCGGCGCGAGCGGCCCGAGTGGTAGGACTGCGGGGACGGCAGGGGCGGTCCGGCCGGCCAGCGCCGGGGCACGCCCCAGGAGTCCAGCCAGCGCATGATCTCCTCGAGCCCGGCGAGCAGCCCCGCGGTGAACGGTTCGCGGGCCCGGCCGACCACCATGATCTGCGCGCAGATCCGCCCCTCCCGGCCGGCACGTCCGTTGAGCGCCCGGGCGGCCCGCACGATGGGGACCTGCTGGACCACCTCGCCGGAACCGGGGTTCCACACCAGGTGCGCGGGCCGGCTCTCGCGCGCCAGGTCGGCCGCCACCGACCTGGCCGACACCAGACGCGGATCGGATTCGCTGGTGAGCCATACCACGCGGGGAGCACCTCCCCCCAGCGCGCCGCCGTCCTGCTGCACCGGCATGCGTCCGGCTCCTGGCAGCCATGCGTCTGCCACAGTGTGTCCCCCCAATCGGGCCGCGGCCCACGATTGGTCTCGTCCTGTGCTGTCGCCCGGCCGGGCGAGGGCACCCGGCCTGCCGCCATGGGCTGCTCCGGCGGCGCGGTCCCGGACCGACGCGATCCGGGTCACCTGTCCGGAATGAACCCCGTCCGCCCCTTCATATCGTCCTCCCGCCGCGGTTTCGTACATAACAGTCTGAGGCGTGTCTCGGTGACGAGGCGGTCACCGAGGCGATAACCGGCGTTCCCCAGGGTATGAGAATTTCTTGCGGACAAACGGCCGGAAGTGGCCGAGGAGTTACCTTCGGTGGGGCATGATGTGTCCTCGGCAGCTGGTTCGGACCGCGGCATCCGCTTCGCCAGGGGCGGGGTTCACAGCGCGGACCGAGCCGCGTTCTAATAGGACGTCATGACCGTTGACGCTGAACTCCCGGCCGGGGTCCCCGGCATCGACGTCCCCCGCCTGGCCGGCTGGCTGGCGCAGGCGCTACCCGGCTGCGGACGGATCACCGCCGTCGAGCTGATCTCCGGCGGCCGGTCGAACCTCACCTACCGGATCGTCCTGGAGGGCGGCCCCGACGGCGGTCCGGACGGCGGGGCCGGGGGTGAGCGCCATGTGGTGCTGCGCAGGCCGCCGCTCGGGCACGTCCTGCCGACCGCGCACGACATGGGCCGCGAGTACCGGGTGCTGTCGGCGCTCGGGCCGCGCACCGACGTGCCGGTGCCGACGACGCTGGCCTTCTGCGCCGACGAGAGC
Organism: Actinomadura rubrobrunea NBRC 15275; assembly: GCF_001552235.1. NCBI lineage: Bacteria > Bacillati > Actinomycetota > Actinomycetes > Streptosporangiales > Thermomonosporaceae > Actinomadura > Actinomadura viridilutea. Next base: position 1,543 of record NZ_BCQU01000134.1, read on the forward strand.
GTCATCGGCGCCCCGTTCTACCTGATGGACCACGTGACGGGGCGGGTGCTGCGCGAGGCCGAGGACGCCGGCGACCTTTCCCCCGAGCAGGCCCGCGGGCTCAGCGAGCGGCTCGCCGAGGCGCTCGCCGCGATCCACCTGGTGGACGCGGACGCGGTGGGCCTCGGCGACTTCGGCCGCCCCGACGGGTACATGGCGCGGCAGCTGCGCCGCTGGGGCAAGCAGTGGGACGCCTCGCAGGAGGCCATCCGCGCCGCCGGAGCCGTGCACGACGTGCCCGAGTACGACCGCCTGGCCGAGCGGCTGGCCGAGCGGCTGCCGTCCGGCGGGCGCGCCGGGCTCGTGCACGGCGACTTCCGGCTGGACAACGCGCTGGTGCGGCTGGAGCCGCGGCCCGAGATCGCCGCGGTCGTCGACTGGGAGATGTCGACGCTGGGCGACCCGCTGTCCGACCTCGGGCTCACGCTCGTCTACTGGACCCAGGCCGACGACCCGGACGCCGAGAGGCTGCCGGTCGGCGCGTCCGTGACCACGGCGCCCGGGTTCTTCACGCGCCGCCAGTTCGCCGAACGGTACGCCGCGCTGACCGGGTTCGACCTGGCCGACCTCGACTTCTACGTGGCGTTCGCCTGCTTCAAGCTCGCGGTCATCCTGGAGGGCATCCACGCCCGCTACCTGCAGAAGGCCACCGTGGGGGAGGGGTTCGACCAGATCGGCGACGGCGTCCCCGTGCTGGTCGCCCGCGCCCACCGCATCCTGGACTCCGGCTCCCCCTGGTAGGCGCCGGGGCGCGGCGGAGCGCCGCTCGAACGGCGGCGGGGCCCTCAGCAGTAGGAGACCCTCGCGGTGCCGTTGGGGGAGAACGACACCGAGCCCGTGCGCCGGCCGAAGCACAGTCCGTTGGTCCGCGACACCCGCACGCCGGCGGACTCGCCCGCTTGCAGGGTGCCGGAGCCGTGCGCGGACAGCGCGCCGGACGTGCCGGTCACGGACCATTGCACCGGGCCGCCGACCGCGGTGATGGTGACCACGCACGACTCGCTCACGCCCATGCTGCACCCGGAGACCGACAGGGTTCCCGGCCGCGGCGGCTGCGGCGGCTCCGGCTCGGAGGTGGGCTGGGGCGAGGAGGTCGCGGTCCGGGTGGGCGACGGCGACTTCGACGGCGATTTCGACGGCGACGGGCTCGTGGTGGTCGGCGACGGCGAGACGCTCGTGGCCGGGGCGCTCGGCTCGACCGACGGGTCCGTCGGCGACTGCGACGGGTCCTCTCCGGACGACGACGACGTGGCGCCGCCGCTCGGCGAGGCGGCCGCGGGCTCGTTCGAGCCGTCGGATCCCCCGGTGAACGCCGCGACCGAGCCGCCGATCAGCACGACGGCCGCGATCCCGGCGGCGACCGCGGCGACGACCGGGCCCTTGCGCCGGGAGTTCTCGCGTTCGCGGGCGCGCGACGTGCCGGGCCGGTAGGGCAGCGGCCAGCCCCACTCGTCGAACGGTTCGGCCCAGGCGGCGATGGCGCGCCGGTTGTCCGCGCGTTCCGGGTCGGTCACCGCGGACAGCACGTCCAGCCGCAGCTCTCCGGGCAGCGCCGCGACCGGCAGCACGGCCAGCAGCCGGTCGGCGGGCAGCCGCGGCGTGTCCCGTTCACCGCAGGTGGGGCAGTTGGACACGTGCCGCATCACCGAGCGGGCCGCCTGCGGCGACAGCGGCCAGGTCTCGGTCAGCGCCGACAGGCTGGGGCAGTCCTCCCAGTGGTTGCGGGCCACCAGCGCGGCGTGCAGCGCCGACTCCAGCGCGGCGTCCGCCTCGGCCAGCAGAACGTCCGCCTCCTCGGCGGAGATGCCGAACACGCCCGCCAGGTCGACCGAGTCCAGCTCGTGCCGCGCCACCAGGTCGATCGCCTCGCGCTGGCGTCCGGTGAGCGCGGCCAGCGCGCTCAGCGCCAGCATGCGCCGCTCCTCGCGGCGGGCGTACTGCTCCTCGGTGAGCTCCCCGTCGTCGACCTCGGGCGCCTGCTGCCCGACGTGCCGCGACGGGTTGTCGCGCCGGCGCAGCGACTCCTTGCGGGCCAGCGCGTACAGCCAGCCGCGCAGCCGCTCGGGATGCGCGAGCCCGGCGATGTGCTCGCGCGCCGCGATCATGACGTTGCGCAGCGCCCCCGCGGCCTCCACGCGGTCGCGCAGCAGACCGTGGCAGTAGTCGTACAGCAAGGGCGCGTAGGTGTCGTACACCTCCGACAGCGCGATGACGTCCCCGACCCGCAGTGATTCCGCCAGCCGGGGGTCAGCGAAACGGCCCGGTTCAGGCCAAGCGGCCACGACGACCCTCCCGTGCTCGATGATCCGAACCCCCGCAGCGAGCCCCGACGCCCGTCGGCGGACTCTGGTTGACAGATCCTGCCACCAAATTCGGGAGATTTCAGAGGCATCCGGGACTGTTGGGATGCAATGGGGCACTCTACGTGGTCGTTTCACCACGTAGACGCACGATTACAGAAAAGTTGTGATCTGGGTCTCTTTGCGGTGAAGTCGGTCGTCGGAGCCGGGGTGGACCGCCGGAGCGTGCGTGCTCGGCCGGTCACGGCCGGGCGGCCGCCTCCTGGGCGCCGGCCTGCGAGCCGCCGTCGTCCGGCGGCTCCTGCGCCGGGCAGGTCCAGGTCACGGTCGCCGAGCCCGACGGCGCGAAGCTCACGCTGCCGGAGTGGCTGCCGGGCGGGCAGTTTTCCGGACGCGACACGGTCACGCTCGCCGTCGCGCCCGCCGCGAGCCGTCCGCCGCCGGAGGCGCTCAGGCCGCCCGACGTGCCGGTCACCGACCACGTGACGGGCCCGCCCACCGCGCTCACCGACACCGGGCACGAGAGCTGCCCCTCGGGGATCGTGCAGTCTTGAACCGCCAGCCTTCCGGTCGGCGTGCCGCGGGGCGTGGGCGAGCGCCGCGACGGCCGCGCCGACGGGCTGGGCGTCGGCGACGTCGACGACGGGGACGGCGTGGGCGCGGTGGGCGTCGCGGACGGCTCGGGCGACGGCGACTCGCTCGGCGACGACTCGTCCGACGGACTGGACGACGGGTCGCCGGACGACGGGGACGACGACGGGTCCCGCGGCGCGCCGGAGCTCTTGGGGACCGCCCCGGTGCGCCCGTCGGGGCCGAGCGGCGTCAGGGCGAACGCGCCGGTCACGATCAGCAGGAGTCCGCCGGCCGCGGCGACGGCGGGCAGCAGCCGGGGCGCCGGGCGGTGGCCCCCGCGCTTGTGCGCCCGCGCCGCCGGCACCGGCCAGCCGGCCTCGTCGAACGGCTCGGCGCGCCGGGCCGCGTCGGCTCGCAGGTGGGCCCGGCCGGGTGCGGTCGCGGTCGCCATGACGCGCGTGGGCAGCTCCGACGGCAGCAGCGCCACCGGCAGCACCTGCAGCAACCGGACCGTGGACACCCTCCGGTAGCGCAGCTCGGTGCACGTCGCGCAGTGCGAGATGTGCCGCAGCAGCCTGCGGGCGGTCGCGGGCGGGAGCGGCCCGTCGTCCTCCCCCTCGACCAGCTCCGCCGCCTGCGGGCACGCCTCCCGCCCCTCCCGGGCGACCAGCGCGGCGGCCAGCGCGTCGTCCAGCCGCTGCCGCGCCGCGGAGGTCAGGTCGGCGGCCTGCCGGGCGTCCATGCCCAGCACCGCGCCGACCTCGGCCGCCTCCAGGCCGTGCCGCAGCAGCAGGTCGAGGGCCTCCCGTTCGGTGCCGCGCAGCGCCGTCAGCGCGCCGTGCACCAGACGGCGCAGCTCGAAGCGCTGCGCCCGTTCGGGGGCGTCCAGGAACACGTCCTCCACCTCGGGCGCCTCCCGGCGCTCGGTGGGGAAGTCCGGGGCGGCGCGGCGGCGCAGGCACTCGTTGCGGACCAGCGCGTACAGCCAGGACCGGAACCTGACCGGCTCGCGCAGCACCCCGGCGTGCGCGTACGCCTGCAGGAAGGCGTCGTGCAGCGCCGCCGCGGCCGCCTCCTGGTCGCGCAGCAGCGCGTGGGCGTAGTCGTAGAGGCGCGCGGCATAGCGGTCGACCACCTGGGCCAGGGCCTCGGTCGGATCCAGATCGCGGGGGGCGTCGTCCCCCGCGTCGTCGCGGTCGTCGGCGGCCAGCGCCAGGGCGAGCCTGAGGTCGTCCCCGCGATCGAGACTGGGCCAAGGGGACACGGGTCCTCCCGCGAACTGAGATGTCGGCACCGCGGTCATGGGACGCGCCGCGATGGTGCTCTTCTTGCGAGCCGTGCCGTGTTCTCCTCCGGACCCCGCGGGCCCGGCCCCGCCAGGGGACACGGGGAAGGAAGTGGAGGCCCGACGGCCCCGCTCCCCGTCGGGCCTCCGTTTACATGACGGCCGACCCCCGCCCCCGGTTGACACCTCCGACGAACAAATCTCGAAAAATCCGTTCGGCCTCGTGCGGCTCGGCTCCGCCCTCCCGTCTCAGCCGCTCCGTACGCCACGTGACCTGCGCGAACACCTCCCGGCGCGGACGCGGGCCGCCAGGGGACGGCGCGGCGGCCGGGAACGACGAACGCCCGGCGAACGGGTGGGATCCGTTCGCCGGGCGTCGGCGGTGCGGTTCGGGGTCCGCGCTCAGTCGCTGATGCGGCGGGACAGCATCTTCAGGAAGATCTTGGAGATCTCCTGCGGCGTCTGCGCCACCTGGACGTTGCCGTTGGTGAGCGCCGCGATCTTCTCGAGCTCGTTGCGGTCGGTCCCGGGGCCGAAGCCGATCATGTTCACCTGGATCGGCTTGTTGGGGTCGACCATCGACTTGAGCCGCGACAGGGTCTCCTTGAGCGTGGGCCCGTCGGCGTCCTCGTTCTTGCCGTCGGTCAGCAGCAGGATCGAGTTGCCGAACTCGGGCTTGTAGCTGTCGCTCATCTTCTTGTACGCGGCCAGGACGGTGTCGTACAGGCCGGTGTCGCCGCGCGGCTGGATCTGGCCGAGGCTGGACAGCACCAGGTTGCGGCGGGTGCTGGACCCGACGCGCTCGCCCAGCGGGCCGACCGACACGAGCTCGCGCCAGTCCTGCTTGCCCTGGAGGTTGGTGGAGAACACCCACAGGCCCAGCTCGGTGTCGTTGGACATCATGCTGAGCCCGCCCTGGGACAGCTGCGCGACGGCCTGCAGCCGGGTGGTGTTCGGGGCGACCTGCTCGGCCATCGACCCGGACACGTCGATGATGGTCAGGATGCGCAGGCCCAGCGTCAGCTTCGACCAGGCCTGCATGACCTTCGCCACCTCGGCGTCCTTCGGGGAGGGCAGCTTGCGGGGACGCGCGGGGCTCACGCCCATCTGCTGGGTGAACCCCTCGGGCGCCTTGCCGTCCGGCGTGCGGAACCCGAGCCGCTGCATCTCCTTGCGGGACTCCTCGCCGGTCAGCTCGCGCTCGAGCAGCCGCGCGGCCTTGCGCTTGGCGCCGTCATCGGTGACGACGGTGAACGGGTAGTCCAACGACAGCGTGCCCTCGACCGGGTACAGGGCGACCGCGGGCTCGGACGGCCCGGTCCGGTTGAACGCGTACAGCGCCTGCTCGGACGACAGCGAGATCGGCTGCCGGCCGGTGCGGCCCTTGCGGAACAGGCTGAACTGCGCCTGCACGGTCGGCGTCATGCTCTCGCGCACCGTGCGGACGATCCCGGTGAAGATGGAGTTCCGGTTGGGGTCGTTCGTCAGCAGCGTGTTGGTGACCATCAGGGCGCCCATCCCGGCGCCGTTGCGCGCCGGGTCCGGCACCACCAGCCGCACCGCCTTGGCCGGGATCACCTGGTTCTTGGTGACCGCGCCGCCCGGGGTGCCGCCCGCGGCGTTCAGCAGGTTGTCCCAGGACGGCGTGGACGTGATGCCCTGCTGGCGCAGCCGTGTCGCCAGCGTGCGCGGCATGCCCACCACGATGGGGCTGCTGGCCAGGGAGGTCCCCGGCGTCTTGATGGCGTCCTTGCCCTTCTCGGACGCGCGGACCAGCGACGTCCACAGCGAGGTGTCGGGGATCCACACGTCGGGACGCCGGTTGGTGGCGGTCGGCACCGCCTGCCCCGACAGCAGCGGGGTGACCGACGCGGGCTCGGCCTTGGCGACCCGGGCCTGCGCGCACTTGCCGTCCACCTCGTGCCGGGCGTTGTTGAAGCGCTGCGCGGCCTTCACCACCGCGGGCTCGATGTCGGCGGACACCGCCACGTCCAGCACGAGCGCGTCGTCCTCGCCGCACCCGCCGCGGGCGTCGGCGAACGCGTACACGCCCACGCCGAGCAGCAGGGCGAGGCCGACGGCGCCGGCCATCGGTCCGATGAGCGCGCCCGGGCTGCGCCGCTTCTTGCGCCGTCCGCTGTCGTACTCGTCGCTGCCGTAGCCGCCGGAACCGCGCGAACCGCCGCCGTAGCCGCCGGAGCCGCCTCCGCCGCCGTAACCGCCCGAACCGCCGGGACCGCCGCCGTAGCCTCCCGAGCCGCCCCGCTCGTAGTCGCGGTACCCGCCGGAACCCTCGCCCGGGTACCCGGTCGGTCCGCCGTCGGAGCTGCGGATCGACTCGTACCTGCCGTACCCGGCGTCCGCGCCGCCGGGGGACGCGGAGGGCGCGCCGCCGGGCGGCGGCGACTGCGACGGCCCGGACCCGTAGACGTCCGAGGCCGCCGACCGGCCGGACCCGTACCCGCCGGAGTCGGACCCGTACCCGCCGGAGTCGGACCCGTACCCGCCGGAGTCGGAGGCGCCGCCGTAACCGCCCGCCCCGAACGTCGGCTGCTCGGCGGACTGCCGCGGCGTGAACCACTCGGGGGTCTCGGTGCCGGACGAGGGCCGCGAGCCGCCGACGCCGGGGCCGGCGACCGGACGGTCGCCCGGACCCGACGGGGGGATCATCGCGCCGCCGGGCGGGGTGCCGGGTGCGGCCCCGGCCGCCGGTTCGCCGGTCGGCGCGCCCGGCCCGCCCTGCCGCCTCTGGTGCGCGGGACGCGGGCCGAACCAGTCGGAGGAGCCGTCGTTCGCCGGGCCGAAGACTGGCCTGGACGGGTCGATCCCATCGTCACCCCGTGGGCCCTCGGGGAGATCACTGTGATGACGTCCACTCACGGCTGTCCTCGTTTCACCAGAAACCCACCGACGTTCCCCGGCACTGTAGTGGTACGAACCAGAGGTTACAAAAGGCTCAATTCGATAGTTCCGCAGGTCACGACCGGATGACGAATCGACGAACGCTCTGCCCGGCGTCCGTCACGAAGCGCATCCGGCCCGACACGCGACGCCGGGAAACCCGGATCCGGTTCTGTTCCGTCATAGTGCAAGGGACGGCGAGCGCACGGAATCGGGGGACTGTTGAGCGAGGCGAGCATACGGCAATCGGCGGCCTCGGCGAGGGAAATGTCCACGATTGCCGGTCGTGTACGCACGTCGGCGGCGTGGGCGGGCGTCGCCGCATGGGCGCTGTGGGCGGGCGCCCGGCTCGCCGGGGGCGACCGGCTGCCCGGCGTCGGATCGGCGTTGGCGCCCATGCTGGCCTTCACCCCGTACGCGGCGGCCGCCGCGCCGCTGCCGATCGTCGTCGCGCTGCTGCTCCGCCGCCGGCGGGCGGCGGTCGCGGCGACCGCGGTGGCGGTCGCCCTGGCGGCGGCCGTGCTGCCGCGCGCCGTGGGCGGCGCCCAGCCCTCCGCCCGCGGCCCGGTCGTGCGGGTGCTGACGGCCAACCTGCTGTTCGGCCGGGCCGACCCCGGGCGGATCGTCGACCTCGTCCGCCGCAACGGAACCGACGTGCTCAGCCTCCAGGAGCTGACCCCCGGCGCCCGCGACCGCCTGGAACGCGCCGGCCTGACGCGCCTGCTGCCCTACAAAGTGGATGAGGCCCGTGTCAGCGCCCGCGGAGCCGCCATCTATTCGCGCCACCCCCTGCTCGCACTGCCGCCGCTGGAGGGAATGTCGACGGCGATGCCGGAGGCCGAGATCGCCCTGCCGGGCGGACGGCGCATCGTGGTGACCGCCGTCCATCCCGTGCCGCCGCTGTCGTCCGACTGGTACCGCCGGTGGCGGCACGACCTGGCCGAACTCCCCGCCGCCCGCGCGCCTCTGCCCGGCGGCGACCCCGCGCCCACGTCCTCCTTCCATGGGCCGGCCGCCTCGCATCCGGTCGACGAGACCTCCGAGCCGATCCGGATCCTCGCGGGCGATTTCAACGCCACGCTCGACCACGCCGGCCTGCGCCGTCTCCTCGGACGCGGCTACGCCGACGCCGCGGACCGGACGGGCGCCGGGCTCGTCCCGACGTGGGGGCTCGGCTCGCGCCGCCCGCCGCTGACGATCGACCACGTGCTGGTGGACGAGCGGTGCGCGGTCCGCGAGGTCGCGGTGTACGACCTGCCCGGCAGCGACCACCGCGCCGTCCACGCCGAGATCCGCCTTCCGTAAGGCCCTCCGGCCCGATCGGGCCCGCGATGTCATCGATGCGTTCTGTGATCATCTGAATGCGATTTCCACGCGCTGTGAAGGTCGCGGAAGGCGGCCGATGCGATCGTGGCCGTATCCGGACATTCGACGCTGCTGAAATGGCCGCATCCGGCCATCTGCGGGGGGGACGGGCGCCGCCGCGAGCGGGGCGTGACGGCGCCGTCGCCGGACGGCGGCAGAATTGAGGGGTGGCCCGGTTCGTCACCGTCTCCGATCCCGCCGACCCGCGGCTGGCCGACTACGTGCGGCTGCGCGACGTCAACCTGCGCAAGAGCCTGGAAGCGGAGCACGGGCTGTTCATCGCGGAGGGGGAGAAGGTCATCCGCCGGGCCGTGGGCACCGGGTACCCGGCGCGTTCGTTCCTGATGGCCCGGCGCTGGGTGGAACCGCTCTCCGACGTGCTGGAACGCACCGACGCGCCCGTGTACGTCGCCGACGACGCCACCGTTCAGGCCGTCGCCGGGTTCCCCGTCCACCGCGGGGCGCTCGCCTCGATGAAGCGGCTGCCGCTGCCCGCGACGGCCGACCTGGTGGCGGACGCCCGCCGCGTCCTGGTCCTGGAGGACCTGGTCGACCACGCCAACGTCGGGTCCATCTTCCGCTGCGCCGCCGCGCTCGGCGTGAACGCCGTGGTGCTGTCCCCGCGGTGCGCCGACCCGCTCTACCGGCGCTCGGTCAAGGTGTCGATGGGCGCGGTGTTCGCCATCCCGTACGCCCGCATGACGTCCTGGCACGACGGGCTGTCGGAGCTGCGCGCGGCGGGCTTCACCCTGCTCGCCCTCACACCGGACCAGTCGGCCGTCCCCCTGGACAAGGCGCTCGCCGCCGTGGAAGGGCCCGCGGACCGCGTCGCGCTCATGCTCGGCTCGGAGGGCGACGGCCTGTCGTCGCGCTGGCTGGACGAGGCCGACCACGCCGTCTGCATCCCCATGAGCGCCGCCGCGATGGCCAACGGCGTCGACTCGCTCAACGTGGTCGCCGCGGCCGCCATCGCCTGCCACGCCCTCATGCGCTGAGCGGCCCGGGGACCGGCCGCCGCGCCCCGCGTTCCCGCCCGCTTTCGGCGGAGCTCACTTGCCGAAGGCGCCGCGGCGAGGACGCCGATGGGCGCCCTTCCGCCGCGCGGCGACCGCGGGCGCCGCGCCCGGCAGGGCGCGGCGTCGTCCGAGCCGCAACTGCGTCAGCAGCAGCGAGAACGCCGCCAGCAGCGCCGCCAGCCAGGCCACCTGCGTGCTGGCGATCCGCTCGAACGTGAGGTCCTGCGCGACGGGCGCCTTGTTGTTGCGCAGCCTGCTCTCCGGGGTCGGCGACGTCGGCCCGGGCGCGAGCGACGGACTCGGCGGCGCGATCGACGGCAGCGACACCCCCGGAGCCGAGGACGGGGGCGGCGTGAACGACGCGTTCGGCGACGGCGGCGTGTACCCCGACCCGGACGAGCTGCTCCCGCCGCTGCCGCTGGAGCCGGACCCGCCACTGCCGCCGTCGTCGTCCTTCTTGTCCTCGCCCTTGTCCTCCTTGCCGTCGGAGGGCTTCTTCCCCTGCCCCGGCGACGGCGTGGGGGTCGGCGTGGGACGCGGACTCGGCGACGGCGGGGAGGGCGGCGAGGAGGACTTCGGCGGTACGAAAACGACCGAGGCGGCGTCGAACTCGCGCTCCGTCTGTTCCGAGTCGACCGTGACCGTCACCAGAATGGTCTGTTCGGACTTGATGTCCGGCGGAACGCTGACCGTCGCCTTGATCTCCCGGTCTTCGCCGACCTCGATATCGCCGAGCGCGCAGTCCTGCGTGCACTCGCCGTCGATCTTCGCCAGGCCCTCCGGATCGACGGTGAAGCCCTCCAGGACGACATCTTTGATCGTCTCGCCCTCGGCGGATACGACCGCCGTGAGGTCGATGGGCTTGGTCGGATCCTCCTGAACCGCCGGAGTGGCCGTCAGCGTCACCGCAAGTTTCGGAACGTCGGCGGCGAGGGCCGGGGGCGCGCCGGCGGCGAGGACGGCCGCGGTGCTCAGGCTCACGATGAGCGGACTACGTGCCGATCGGGAGAGCACCGCCCCCGCACCTCCGTGGGTTCGTCGTCGTTGACCGCCGTGTCTCCGGGGCAGCGCTGACCCCGGGCGCGCACTCTGCATCATGCGAACACGGATCCACGATGCAATCAACCCGAATGCCCGTCTTTCCGCCCGTCCGCAGCGATCCGGCGCGATACAGGAAGGTACCGGAAGGCCGCCGCCGGGCCCCGTGACGGTCAGATGAGTGTGACGGTCAGATGAGCTCCTCGCGGAGGTCCTGGACCTCGTTGCGCGGCGCCCACGCCTGCCAGACGCCGTGGTCCATGCGGTCCAGGCCGAGCCGTTCGGCGACGGGCGCGCGGCCGCCCGCGTATTCGACGCGCAGCCACGTCTCGTGCTCGCCGACCACGATGAACGGCTCGCCGCGCCACGTGCACACGGTGCGCACGTACCGCAGCTCCTCGATCTCGTGGGCGGGCACGACGCGCCGGTGGCGGCCCGGCCGCAGCTCCTCGAAGCCGTCGGTGGGCTCGGGGGCGTAGAGCCGCACGTCGCCGTCGGCGCCGGGCACGGCCTCGAACTCGCGGCCCAGCCAGCGGGCGACGTAACCGTCCCGGATCATCGCGGAACCTCCGTCCGGTCGCCGCCCCGGGCGCCGCCCCCGTCCTCCGGGGGCGTCTCGGGACGCAGCCATGCCAGCTGGTCCGGGTCGTACATGGCGACGAACCGCTCGGATCTGTCCATGCCCAGGTAGTACATCTCCGCCCCGTAGGGAAGGCGCACACTGTCGACCTTGTACTCGCGGATCGAGCCCGCGCTGCCGGGGGCGAACCCGTTGCCGTGGAACGGCGGCCGCTCGATGACCCAGCCCGCGTCGCCCCAGGCGGACCGTTCCTCCTCGGTCTGCCCGCCGAATGGGATCCGGTAGAGGTCCGGGCAGTAGGCGGGCCAGCGGATGACGTACACGCCCTCGTCCCCCGGACTGAACGGCGACCCTTCGTAGAGCAGGCCCAGCGCCTCGTACAGCTGCACCGGCGTCTGCAGTTCGGCGACGTCGACCGCGGGGTGCACGAAGCCGCCCACCCGGTCGTACCCCTGCTCCAGGTACCAGCTGACGTGGCCGTGCGGCACGACCTTCTGCATGATGACCGGCTGCGCGGTCCGTTCGGGGTCGGGCTCGGGGACGGCCGGGCGGGCGCCCTGGGTGTACGGGGCGGCCTGCGGTTCGGGTTCCGTTGCGGCGGGCGCGGTCTCCGGCCGCTGGGGCTGCGGCGCGTCGGCCGCGGCGAACGACTGCGGCGCCGTGTCGAGCGGGTCCGCGGAGGGGGACGCCAACGGCTCGGGCCGCGGCGGCATGAGCCCGACGCGCATCGCCCACTCGCTGAGCGACCGCACTTGGTCGCCGCTCAGCGACGCGCCGATCCGGGTGCCGGGGTTGAGCAGCATGGCCCAGTCCTCGCGCGGCCAGGAGGCGATGAGCTCGCGGAAGTCGGCGTACACGAATCGGGATTCGGGCAGCACCTCGCGCAGCCGCACCAGCGAGGTGAACACCTGCACGGCCGACGTGCCGCGCATCGCCGCGTCCCAGCGGAACTCCCGCTGCACGGGCGTGACCTCCAGCGGCGCGTCCTGCGGAATGGGCACCAGGACGTTGGCCGCCAGCAGCACCCGCAGGAACGCGTCGGAGTCGCCGCTTTGCGCCGCCTCGTACAGCTCCTGGTCGATGCGGTTGCCGGGCTCGAACTCCGGTTCGTCGGCCGGCTGCCGCGCCGGCTGTTCGGGCGGCGCGGCGGCGGCCGGGGCCTGCTCGCCGGGGCGCGGCCCGGCCT
>NZ_BCQU01000135.1:0-13411 GCF_001552235.1 Actinomadura rubrobrunea NBRC 15275
CGTGGTGCCGGATGGCGATGCCGCGGGCGGCGAACCACTCCGTGGCGGACCAGGAACGCGACGCAGGTGGCCGCGGTCTCATCGCTCAGGATCTCGGTGTAGGCCAGGCCGGAGTGGTCGTCCAGCGCAGTATGCAGGTAGAGGTAGCCGCCGCTGTCGCGGTGCCGGTTGGCGCGGCCCGCGGCACGCCCGAGAACCCTGTGCCCGCCACCGTCGGGGAATGCGGCCGAGTTTCTTGACGTCGACGTGGACCAGGTCGCCGGGGCGTTGGTGCTCGTAGCGGCGGATGGGTTCGCCGGTGGCGCGGTCGCATGCGCCACGCCGTGCCGCACCAGGATGCGGTGCACGGTGGACGGTGCGACCCGGTGCGGGCGGCCAGGCGGACCGGGCGATGCGGTGCGCCCGGCGCAGGGGCGAGCACCTGCGCCTCGATGTGCGGTGGCGTCCGGTGGGGGCTGTGATCGGGCGGCTGGAGCGGGGTCCGGGGACGCCCTTGTCCTAGGTGGGCGACCCTGATGCCGGCCATCACGGCCTCGAATTGCGGGGCGTCCCCGCGTTGCCCGGCGGTCACCACCAGCGACAACGGCAGCTGCCCCTGCTCACAGGCCAAATGCCCCTTGGACGACAACCCGCCGCGGAAGCGGCCCAGCGCGTGATCGGCCGGCTCGGCGACCATGCCGCCGGGCACCGGCGGTGTGCTGGTGCGCGCGCACGGTCGTGGAGCCCGCGCTGACGGCCTTGGCGATGCGAGATCGTCCTCAGCCGAACACCGAGATCGGCTGGACAGGCCCTCAAAGGACTGGGGCCCGGCGAAGGGGGCTCGACGCGCCGCCGGTGCGCCGCGTCATTGGGGTACAGGTTCCGGTCGCCGTACTCGGCGGTCGCAGCGTGGTGGGGTCACGCGGGTGGTCTGGCGGGGTAAAGCCTTGTCCGGAACGCTTTGCGGCTTCCGTACGGCGAGTGAGCGCAGGCTTGCTTGCAGGGGCGAGCAGACCTTCCCGGGTCAGATCTCTTCGCCTGCCAGGACGGCGTCGGCGTCGACGATGCGGTACGCGTAGCCCTGCTCGGCCAGGAAGCGCTGCCGGTGCGCCGCATACTCCTGATCCAAAGTGTCGCGGGCGACGACCGCGTAGAAGCGCGCCGTCCCGCCGTCGGCCTTGGGGCGCAGGAGACGGCCGAGCCGCTGCGCCTCCTCCTGGCGGGAGCCGAAAGCGCCCGACACCTGCACGGCGACGGCGGCTTCGGGGAGGTCGACGGAGAAGTTGGCGACCTTGGACACCACCAGGACGCCGATCTCGCCGGAGCGGAACGCGTCGAAGAGGCGTTCGCGTTCCCGCACCCGGGTGTCGCCCTTGATGACGGGGGCGTCCAGGAGCTCGCCGAGCTCGTCGAGCTGGTCGATGTACTGGCCGATGACGAGGGTCTGCTGGCCGCGGTGCCGTTCCACCAGCGCCCGGACGACCTTGGTCTTGGTGTCGGTGGTGGCGCAGAACCGGTACCGCTCGTCCGGGTCGGCGGTGGCGTAGGCGAGGCGTTCGGAGTCGGTGAGCGTCACCCGCACCTCGACGCAGTCGGCGGGGGCGATCCACCCCTGGCTCTCCATCTCCTTCCACGGCGCGTCGTACCGCTTGGGGCCGATCAGGGAGAACACGTCGCCCTCCCGGCCGTCCTCACGGACCAGCGTCGCGGTCAGGCCGAGGCGCCGCCGCGCCTGCAGGTCGGCGGTCCTCCGGAAGATCGGCGCGGGCAGCAGGTGCACCTCGTCGTAGATGATCAGGCCCCAGTCGCGGGCGTCGAAGAGCTCCAGGTGCGTGTAGGCGCCCTTCCGGCGGGTCGTCATGATCTGGTACGTGGCGATGGTGACCGGGCGGATCTCCTTCTTCGCGCCGGTGTACTCGCCGATCTCGTCGGCGGTCAGGGAGGTGCGGCGCAGCAGCTCCTGCTTCCACTGGTGCGCCGACACGGTGTTGGTGACGAGGATCAGGGTGGTCGCCCGGGCCCGGGCCATGGCGGCGGCGCCGACCAGGGTCTTTCCGGCGCCGCACGGCAGCACGACCACGCCCGAACCGCCGTGCCAGAACGCGTCCGCGGCGTCGCGCTGGTAGGACCGCAGCGTCCAGCCGTCCTCCACCAGGTCGATGGGGTGGGCCTCGCCGTCGACGTACCCGGCGAGGTCCTCGGCGGGCCAGCCGAGCTTCAGCAGCGCCTGCTTCAGCGAGCCGCGCTCGGACGGGTGGACGATCACCGTGTCGTCGCCGGCGCGTTCGCCGAGCATGCCGCGGACCTTCTTGGAGCGCAGCACCTCCTCCAGCACCGCGCGGTCCGAGGAGACCAGCACCAGGCCGTAGGTCGGGTGCTTCTCCAGGCGCAGCCGCCCGTACCGGGCCATCGTGTCGGCGACGTCCACCAGCAGCGCGTGCGGCACCGGGTAGCGGGAGTAGCGCAGCAGCGTGTCGACGACCTGCTCGGCGTCGTGGCCGGCGGCGCGGGCGTTCCACAGCGCCAGCGGCGTCACCCGGTAGGTGTGGATGTGCTCGGGCGCCCGTTCGAGCTCGGCGAACGGGGCGATGTCGGTGCGGCAGGCGTCGGCGAGGTCGTGGTCGACCTCCAGCAGGAGGGTCTTGTCGGACTGCACGATGAGCGGACCGTCGGACACAGCAGGCAGCCCCCGTCAGGCGTCGGATATGGGCGGGCGCGTCCACGGCGTTCGGCGCCGTCGACCGGAGCAGCACGCTACTCCAGGTCGGGGGGCCGGGCGGGGTCTCCGCGCGGCCGGACGACCATTTCTGCAACGTCCGGGCCCGCCGGTGTCTTCCCGGACGGTTCGCCGTCAGACCTCGGGGCCGCTCGACGAGGAGGAGCTCGCGTCCACGACGAGGGCGATGATGATCACCGCGATGGCGATGACCAGCGCCAGGACGCACAGCACCCAGCTCCACACGGTGAGCGTGCGGGCCGACTCGGGGTCGCTGTTGCCGCGGCTGATGGCCAGCGAGGACGTGATGATCCCGGGGATGGCCAGCACGTTGCAGCAGGTGGTGACGAGCAGGACGTTGCAGATCAGCGCGGCGATCGCCAGGCCGTTGCCGCGCTGGGCGCCGGGCACGCCGGGCAGCCCGTACTGCTGCGGGGCCGTGTACTGGCCGTACGGGTCCCAGCTGGACGGCGCGGCCGGGTCGGACCAGCCCGCCGGGGGCGTGCCCGGCCGACCGTACGGGTCGCTCCAACCGGACGGTTGCCCACCGATCCCGCTCACACGCAGTCCCTTCCATGTCGCGCTCGGCCGGCCGTCCGCCCCGGCCAGTCGGGCGTCCGTCCGGTCTGTCGGTTGCTCGGACTGTGCAGGCTATCGGTTGATTCGTCCGGAGACGCGGTCGTGGCGGAGATCGGTGCCGGCACATCGGGGGCGCACGGCCGCAAGGCCGTGCGCCCCCAGGTGTTCTAGAACGGCCAGTCGGCGTTCCGGCCGGCCTCGATCAGCGGGATCATCGAGAACGCCGCGTCCGACAGGCCCCCGAAGACGTGCCGGGTGCCGGTGCCGGACGGGCCGTGGCCGTACTGGTAGCCGCCGAGGTTCCACGTGTAGACCGGCACGTGCGGCGGCACGTGCCGCGTGGGCTCCTCGCCGTCCTGGCCCCACCACGCCTGCTCGTCGGTGACGATCACGACGCGGTCGTGGCGGCGGTAGTTGGCGCGCACCGCCCGCGCGGTGTTCGTCCCGCCCATGTCGCGGAACCGCTCCACCACCTTCAGCACCGACTCGCGGCGGCGGAACGGCACCTTCGCGTAGTCGGTGCCGAACTGCACCAGGTCGGCGTCCTCGGCGCGCTGCGCCAGCGCCGCGCCGAACACGGCCGCGGCGTCCGCGGACGTCAGCTCGGAGCGGGCGGACAGCCGCATGGACATCGACCCGGACCGGTCGACCAGCACCAGCGTGCGGCCCGGCAGCGCCGGGACGTGCACCAGCGACGCGTTCAGCGCCCGCTCCAGGGCCCACGCCCAGCGCAGCGACGCCGCCGCCCGGTAGGCCGCGAGGAACCGCATCGGCAGCACCTTGGACCGGACTACCTGCTCCGGGTCGGCGAGCCGCTCGGCCACCTGTGCGGCGACCTCGTCCGACACGCCGGCCTTGTCGAAGTTGCGGAGGTTGCGGAGGAGGGCGAAGTAGCCCATCGACGGGATGATCCGCTCCCAGAACGCCGCCGTCAGCGGGCCCTGGATCCACCCCGCCAGCGACTCCCAGGTCATCCCGGCGTCCGCGAGCACCCGCTCGGCGTCCGGGCGGTCCAGCAGCGCGCGCCGCTCCCGCACCGGCAGCGCCACCAGCTCGGCGCGGGCGCGCAGCGTCGACAGCGACGCGGGGATGTCCCGGTCGCGGCCGTGACGGCGGTCGATCGCGAAGCGGAACAGGTCGCCCTGCTTCGGCGTGCGCGGCCGCGGGTGGGTCAGCTCGATGACGTCGCCGAACCGGACGTTCCCGGTGTCGTGCTTGATCAGCGAGCGTTCGCCGTAGAGGCGGCGGGCCGCGTCGGCGACGCCGCGCTTGACCGGCTGCGGCAGCGCCCGGCCGTACCGGCCGAGCCAGTACGCCAGCAGCTCGCCGGGCTCGTCGGCGCGCTGCAGCGCGGCGTCGATCATCCGGCGGTTGCCGCCGGAGCGGCGCTCGACCAGTCGCGCCCGCACGGCCTCGGCCGCCGCGACCACGGCCGCCGACCGCATCCCGGCCTCCCCGCGCAGCCAGCCGATCAGGCGGGCCGTCCAGTCGGGGTCGTCGAGCGCGACCCGGCCGACCAGGGTGCGGAACCGGTCGTCGCGCTCGTCGGCGCCCTCGTAGAAGGTCTGCTCGCCCACCATGTTCGACACCGCGAGCAGGAAGAGCTCGCTCTTGGCGTCGCGCTCGTAGCCGGGGGCGCCCTCGTGGGTGCTGCCGGTCGGCGTGGATCGGGACCGCACGGCGCTCAGCGCGCCGGTCACGCGGGAACGGTTGAACTTCGCCATGGTCGTGCGTGCCTCCTGTCGGCCGCCCGAGAGCAGGCGCGTGCGCGCGCCGGGGGCGCATCGGGCGGCGGGGTCGGAGGCCCCTCCCGAGGACAGATCGGCTGGAGTCCGCTAACCCCATAGGCGGGTTAACTCTGAAACAAGGAAGTAACTCCGGCCTGCGCACCGGGAGGGGCGAGGGAAAAAGGGGCGCGCCCGAGAACCGGTCGGCGGCGGTTGTCAGCGCTCTACCGAATTGAGCTGACGCCCAGTCGATAGAACGTGCAGGATTCGAACCTACGACACACCAGGAAGTATCCGCTGCCTTCGCACCGGGCGCGCACGTCTGCGTCGTCCACGAGGGCGCTGCGTTTTCCGCTGTCAGCGCCGGGGATATGCCCGGCGCGACGCCTTCGGGAGGACGTTTTCGCCGTGCGCATGCCGCTGTTCATATCTTCGTTCGGCGGCTCGCACCGTGTCCTCCTTTCGTCGTCGCCGTGGCACCCCTAAGGTGCCGCACGGGCCCGTGCCCGTGCAACAGGATTTTCGCCGGGTTCCCGGGTCGATTTCCGAGGTGCCGGTGAGGGTGAAGAGGGGCGCGCCCGAGAACTGGTCGGCTGCGGTCAGTGTGCTCTGCCGAACTGAGCTACCGCCCGAATAGCGGGCGGGCAGGAGTCGAACCTGCGACACCACCAGAAAATGGAAGTAACCGCTGCCTGCGCACCGGGCGCGCCGCGTCTTCGCCGTCACGGGGGCGCCGACCCGCGTTCTTCGCCGTCAGCGCCCAGAATATGGCGCCGTCGGGAGGACGATCGCGGCGTGCGCGTGCCGCTGTGGCTTTCGTGGTCCTGCGGCTCGCACCGTGTCCTCCTTTCGTCGTCGCCGTGACACCACTAAAGGTGCCGCACAGGCCCGCGCGCGTGCAACATGATTTTCGCCGGGTTCTTATGAGTCGATTTCCGAGGCGCCGGTGATGCGGTGCAGGGCGAAGCGGTGGACGGCGGCGCGGGTGGCGTCGTAGCCGGTGAGGTAGCCGCCCTCGACCCGCACCGGCTCGACGATGCGGCTGGACGAGCGGCCCTGCTGGTCCAAGTAGCCGATCCACACGCGGGCGCCGCGGTCGACGGCGTCGCGCAGCAGCTCGATCGTCGCGGCGGCGGGGGAGCGGGGCGGTTCGCCGGACGGGGCGGACGCGGCGTGCGCGGCGCCGAGCCGGGCGGCCTCGTCGCCGGCCCGCAGCGCCCGCACCGCGGCGGCGATCACCGCGTCGTCGGCGGTGTCCTCGGGCCGCAGCCGCACCATCTCCGCGGTGGGCGGCGGTTCCGCGCGGCGCGCGTCGGGCCGGGTGATGATCACGCCGCCTTCGGGGGACTCGGCGACCGGCGCCAGCCCCAGCGACCGCAGCCCCTCCAGCAGCTCGCCGCGCGAAAGCTCGGACGCCAGCACGGTCGGCGCGAGGCGGTGCAGCCGCAGCGGCGCGGCGCGCCGGTCGGCCAGGATCTCGTCGAGGGCGGCGGGCGAGTCGGTGCGCACGTACGAGGCCATGGCGCCGACGCGCAGCGCGCCGTGCCGCCGGGCCGTGTCCTCGATCAGGTAGGTGAGCGGCTGCGGCAGCGGCGTCGCCGAATGCCGGGCGAGCAGGGCGGTCAGCTCGTCGGCGGAGCGGCCGGCGTCCAGGGCGCGGCGGATCGAGTCGGGCGTGAAGCGGTAGACGGTGGCGCCCCCGGTGGACTCCACGTCGGCGGCGAGGGCCAGCTCCCGGGCCAGCTCGGTGACCAGGGGGCCCGGCGCGACCGCCGTGAGGTCCCCCTGAATGAGGATCTCCTCGACCGGTCGCGGCAGGTGCGCGTCCAGGACGGGGGCGGGGTCGGCGCCGTCGAGCAGGGCGCGGGCGTGCGGGGCGAGCCGCCCGAAGCCGGTCAGGCCGAGCGCGGCGGCCTCGCGCAGCGTCCAGTCGACCATGCGGTCGTGCAGCGGCCCGGTGCGGCGCGGCCGCCGCCACGCCAGGCGGGCCCGCACCGCGTCGGCGTCGACGGCCAGCGCGGGGTCGGCCTCGGCCAGCACGTCCAGCGCCGCGCGCCGCGCGGAGGGCGCGAAGCCGCGCACGGCGGCGCCGCTCAACGCGTTGATCAGCCGGTCGCGGTCGTCGCGTTCGCCGACGAGCCCGGCGACGCGGTCGGACGCGAGCCAGCCGTGCGCCAGCTCCGCCCAGCGCTCCGCGGTGTCCTTCAGCAGCCACACGTCGTAGGCGGGGGTGGGCAGCCACTCGCCGTCCACCTCGCCGCTGCCGGTGAGCAGGCCCGCCGCGTACGCCGTCTCGATGAGCAGCGCGGCCTGCCATTCCTCGACGTCCAGCAGCGCGGCGGCGGCCCGCAGGTCGCGCACCGCCAGGCCGCCGCTGCGCAGCACGGACGGCGGGTCCAGGCCCCAGCGGTCCAGCAGGTCCTCCACCATGCGGACGGCGGCGTGCGCGGCCCCGGCGGCGGCGCGCGCCACCGCGTCCTCCTCGCGTTCGCCGGGACGGACGGGCACGTCGCCGGTGCGGCCGGTCAGCGGGGGCGGCTCGGCGGTGACGTCACGGAACAACCGTCCGCCCCGCAAGTACAGGGCCACTTCGCGGGGCAGCGCGACGGTGCGGTCGTCCTCGGCGGCGAGCAGGCCGCGCGCCAGCAGCCGTTCGATCGGGGTGGCGGCGGTGTCCGTCCGGACGGGGCGGCGGGCGTCGGCGACCCGGCCCACCGGAGGCCCCCAGACGAGCCGGTCGAGGGCGGCGCGCGCGTCCGCCCCCGCGTCGGCGATCAGCGGTTCCGGGTCGGCGAGCAGCTCGGACAGCCAGCGCAGCAGCCGGTCGGCGTCGGGGAATCCGCGCGGCTTGGCGTCCAGATCGGTGATGAGCGCGACGAGCCGCTCGGTGGGGTAGGCCGCGAACGCCTCCCGCGCCGGCGGGCCCAGGCCCGCGGGGTGCGGCAGGGCCTGCCGGACGCCCGGCGCGGCGTCCGTCCGCTCCTCGCCCCACACCAGGCCGTGGCGGCGCAGCCGGTCGAGGGCGGCGCGGGCCTCGGCCTCTGCGGCGCCGAGCGCCTCCGCGACCGGCCCCGGGGCCGGGTCGGGCAGCACCAGCACGGCCTCCAGCACGGCCAGGGTGAAGCGGTCGAGCCGGTCCAGCGCGCGGGAGACCGCCGCGGGCGCGGCGGCGCGGGCCGCGAGGGCGCCCAGGTCGGCCGGGACGGGAGTGATCAGCTCGGGGCGCGCGGACAGCAGGGCGCGCAGGTCGGCGTCGTCGCGGGCGCGCAGCCAGTCGGCGTAGGTCTCCATCCCGCTTCCAACCTAGTCGGGGCTCGCCGCCCCCGCCGGGGCGGCGGGTGCGGCCGGAGGCGGGGGGACGCCGCGGACGCGGCCGGGGTCAGGAGGCGGAGGAGGCGGGGGTCCGCTTCACCAAGCCCATGCCCAGGCGGGCCCAGCTCTCCACGAAGCGCTTCTCGTCGATGCGCGTCGGCGGTTCGTACATCGACTCGTTGGCCAGCCAGTAGTTGACGACCGCGCCGCCCAGGACCGCGGCGATCGCGGGCCAGTCCTCGTCGGCGTCGGCGAGCTCGGGCTGCTCCGACAGCCACCGCGCGATGCCGTCGTACAGCGGGTTGACGATGCCCTCCCGCATCTCCGCCACCAGGTGCGGGAACTGGTCCAGGTCGCGGAACAGCACCCGGATGAGGTCCTGCTCCTCGCGCATCTTGGCCAGCCCGGCCTGGCAGGTCATCCGCAGCCGGACCTCCAGCGGGCGGTCCTCGTACCGCTTGGCCTGCTCCAGCACCTCGTCGACCTGCTTGCGGGTCCGCTCGATGTGCTCGCGGATGGCGGAGGCCAGCACCTCCTCCTTGGAGCGGAAGTGCCGGTACAGCCCGCCGGCGCCCGGCGACAGGCCGGCCGCGGCCTCGATCTCGGCGACCGAGGTGGCGGCGTATCCGCGGTCAGCGAACAGCCGCAGCGACTCGGCCACGATACGCTCGCGCGTTGAAGTCGGCTTGGTCACGTGGTCCTCCGCAAGAACAGTACGGCATGTCCGCGCCGGCCGTCCCCGCCGGAAGCCCGGCACACCCGGATCGTGACGCGACTCGCACCGCCGCGGGCGGCTAGAGTTCGTGCTACGCCCCTTATCCGGAAAGGGGTGTACGGGAGGGACCGAGCGAATGGCCGTACTGCCGCGGAGAAGGATCCGCGGATCACCGCGCACGCTGATCGGCGGAGCGCTGCGTATCAACCGCGGGACCCGACACGCGCAGCGATACAAGGCCGCCCGCGCCGCGTCGGGCGGCCCCGGCGAGCCCGTCGAGGCTCCGTACGCGCCCGGCCCCGCCCCTGAGCCCGGCGCGGGACCCCGCGCGGGCGTCGGGGGCACGGCGGCGCGCAAGACCTTCCTGCCCGACGACTTCGTCGTGCCCACGCTGGTGGCCGGGCCGCGCTTCAGGATCCGCCCGATCACCGTGCACGACGTGGTCAAGGACTACGCCGCGGTGCGGCCGAGCCTGGAGCGGCTGCGCGAGCGGTTCGGGCCGGACTGGGGCTGGCCGGCCGAGGACTTCACCTTCGACCAGGCGCTGATCGACATCGCCTGGCTGCAGAAGGAGGGCCAGCTGCGGCGCTCCTTCAGCTATGCGGTCACCACGCCGGACGAGGAGAGCCAGCTGGGCCGCATCCACATCGCGCCGTCCGACACCCCCGACGCCGACGCCGTCGTGGTGTTCTGGGTGCGCGACGACCACGACGACCCGTCCCTGGAGCGGGAGCTGGAGGACTTCGTCCGCGAATGGGTCGTCACCACGTGGCCGTTCTCCACCGTCCGCCTGCCCGGCCGCGACCCCTCGGTGGTCCGGCGCGCCGCCCGCCGCTGAACGCCCGGCGCCGCCGCGGGGCGCCGTCCGAAGGGCCGCGCCGGGTCAGCCGAGGCGCCGGACCAGACCGACGGCGATCCGGCCGACCAGCAGGTACGCCAGGGCCGCCAGGCCGTAGTTGACCGCCACCTCGACCTTGGGATCGGCGGGCTGGAAGACGTCCTTGAACTGCCAGGCCAGGTCGTGCGCCCAACCGGCGACGCGCCGGACCAGCGCGTTGCCGGTGTTGGCCTCGAAGGCCACGAACACGATGTGCACGGCCAGCACCAGCACCGCCGCGGTGGTGAAGAGCGAGACCAGCCCGGCGAGCAGGGACGCGGCGCGCCTGCGGACGGCCCGCACGCCGTCGCCCGACATGCGCGTGCGCAGCCCGGCGAAGCGGCCCGGGCCGCGGTCGGTGCCCTCACCCTGGCCGGTCGTCGCGGCCCGCGGCGCGGCGCCGTGCCCGACCGCCGCATCGGGCGCGCCGGTCGCGGACCGGCCGCCGCCGTTCTCGGTGTTCTCCGCCATGGCGCCCTCTTTCTCGCTAGGGGGCCGATTGCCGTGCGAGGGGGATCGTTTGGGGGGCGCGCGTCCGATCGAGACGCGCGTTTTTGCTGCTGAAAGGGTTCGTGCCGAGGTCGTCGGGTATACCGGCCGCACAACGCCGCCGGATCGGGCGACCGGGCGGCGGCCGTACACAGGACTCCCGCGCTCCCCTACTCGGATCCCGTCGCATCGCCACTACCAGGGGAGCGCGGGGCTGTGCGGGACGCGCCCCGCCGGCACGCCGGAACCGCGTCCCGGCGGGTGGCCGTCGCATCGTCCCCATACCCATCCCTTTACCCTGTGGGGCGTGCTGGAGCCAGTTTCGCCGCGATTCGCCGTAGGGTTCGACCTCGACCTGACCCTCGCCGACACCCGGGCCGGGATCGCCGCCGTCTACGCGGCCCTGGCCGCCGAGACCGGCGTGCCGATCGACGTCGACGCGGTCGTCGCGCGGCTCGGGCCGCCGCTGGAGGTCGAGCTGGCGCACTGGTTCCCGCCGTCCGAGGTGCCCGCCATGGCCGACCGGTACCGGGCGCTCTACCCCGACGTC
Source organism: Actinomadura rubrobrunea NBRC 15275 (assembly GCF_001552235.1). Taxonomy (NCBI): domain Bacteria; kingdom Bacillati; phylum Actinomycetota; class Actinomycetes; order Streptosporangiales; family Thermomonosporaceae; genus Actinomadura; species Actinomadura viridilutea. The sequence continues at coordinate 10,945 of NZ_BCQU01000135.1, forward strand.
GCGGTGCCCGTCAGCACCCTCATGCCCGGCGCGGCCGAGGCGGTCGAGGCGGTGCGGGCGCGCGGCGGCCGCGTCCTGGTGGTGTCCGGCAAGAACCAGGCCGACACCGAGCGGACCGTGCGGTTCCTGGGGCTGGAGGTGGACGAGGTCGTCGGCGGGCTGTTCGGCGCCGACAAGGGCGTGGCGCTGCGCAGGTTCGGAGCGTGCGCCTACGTCGGCGACCACACCGGCGACGTGGACGCCGCCCGCGCCGCCGCCGCGGTGGCGGTGGGCGTGGCCACGGGCGCGTTCGACGCCGACGCCCTGTCCGCGTACGGCGCCGACGTGGTGCTGCCGGACCTGCTGGCGTTCCCCGACTGGCTGCGCGGTTTCGGCGACGGGGCGGGCGGCGTTCCCGGCGGCGTCCCGTCCGGGGTGCCCGGCGGAGTTTCGGGAAACGGTTCCGGCGGGTGAAGCGTTTCCCCTACAGCTGCCGCGCGGCGGCTTCGCGGACGAAATCGAGGTGCCCGCGCGGGCCCGCCGCAGGTAGCGTCGAAACCATGGCCTCGTAAGGTTTCCGGGCGGTCGCACACCTGTTCACCGGCCCGGAGCGAGGCACTAATCTTGAGGCTGATTCAAGACGAGAGTTGAACGAGGTCTCCCGTGCCCACTGGCAAGGTCAAGTGGTACGACGCCGACAAGGGATTCGGCTTCCTCACCCGCGACGACGGCGGTGAGGTCTTCGTGCATTCCTCCGCGCTCAACGGCGTCACATCGCTGAAGTCCGGCCAGCGCGTCGAGTTCGGCGTGGTCGAGGGGCGGCGGGGGCAGCAGGCGCTGTCGGTGCGCACACTGGAGAATCTGCCGTCGGTGGAGAAGGCGCTGGCCAAGGCGCGCCGCAAGAAGCCCGACGAGATGGTCGTGATCACCGAGGACCTCATCAAGCTGCTCGACGGAATCTCCAACACCTACCGCCGCGGCAAGCATCCGTCCCCCGCGGAGGCCAAGAAGATCGCGACCGTGCTGCGCGCCGTCGCCGACGATCTGGCGCCCTGAGGCGGCGCGTCGCGGGCGTCGGTCGCGAGGCGCCCGTCGCGGACGCCGCCTGCGGGGCGCTATGTCGTCTCGGGGTGAGTGTCCGGGACGCGGCGGGCGCCGCGGGCGCGGCGGCGCGGGCCCGTGCGGCGGCCGTCCGGGCGGCGCAGCAGCAGCGCGGCCAGCGTGGCGGCCAGGGCGGCCGCCACGGCCGCCAGCGCCGCCCGGCCGTCGGCGACGATCGACATGCCGAGGCCGAGCAGGCCGCCGAGCACCCAGACGAGCTGGTGCAGGGTCTCGGTGACCGCGAACGTGGACGAGCGGACCTCCTCGCCGACCTCCCGCTGCACCACCGCGTCCATCGACAGCTTGCCCAGCGACTGGCCGAGCGCGCCCGCGAACGCCGCCGCCAGCGCCGCCCACAGGCCGAACAGCGCCGCGCACAGCCCCGCGGCGGCCGTGGCGAACGCCAGCGTGCTCAGCACCAGCAGCCGCGGGGCGCGGGCCTTCGCCCAGGCGCCCAGGGCGGTGCCGGCCAGGCCCCCGGCGCCCGCGCAGCCCGCGAGCAGGCCGAGGGCGAGGGTGCCGGACACGGGTTCGAACCGCTCCTGCCGCAGCAGGAACGCCAGGTACAGGATGAGGAACCCGGAGAACGCCCGCAGCGCGGCGTTGGCCGCCACGGCCTCGGCGACGGCGGGGCCGAGGCGCGGCGGCGTCCGCCGCCGTCCGCGCCGCCGCGGCGGTTCGGGGGCGTCCGCCCGGTCCGTCGCCGCCTTGAGGTCTGTCGCCTCCGTGAGGTCCGGGGGCGCCGCTTCCGCGGGCGCCGCGTCCACGTGGCGCGGCAACCGGACCGTGACCGCCGCGCCCAGCAGGAAGACCACGGTCGTGATGCGCAGCAGCCACTCCGAGCCGACCAGCATCGACAGCCCCGCCGCGATCGGCGCGGCGGCCGACGCGGCCACCAGCCCGGCGAACGACACCCGCGCGTTCGCCGTCACCAGGGAGATCCGCTCGGGCAGCACGAGCGGGGTCGCGGCCGACCGCAGCACCCCGAACGCCTTGGACAGCACCAGCACCCCGAACGCGGCGGGCAGGTACGTCAGCTCGTCGCCGTGCGCGACCGCCCCCGCCATGCCCCAGCACAGCAGCCCGCGCGCGGCGAGCGTGGTCGCGACGGCGTAGCGGCGGGCGTGCCGCATCCGGTCCAGCGCCGGGCCGATCAGCGGCGCGACCAGGGCGAACGGCGCCATCGTCACCAGCAGGTACAGCGCCACCTGGCCGCGCGCCTGGTGTACGTCCAGGCCGAAGAACACCGTCCCGGCCAGCGCGACCGCCACCATGGCGTCGCCGGCGGCGTTCACCGCGGCCGCCTCCGTCAGGGCGCCGAGGCCGCTGCGTCCGGCGCCCTGCGCGTGCGCGGCGCGGCGCGCCAGGCGCCCCGCCCCCCGCACGG
>NZ_BCQU01000136.1:0-13216 GCF_001552235.1 Actinomadura rubrobrunea NBRC 15275
GGGGGGGACGCCCCCGCTCAGTCGGGGAAGACTCCGGGACTGTACTTGGGGACCCGCAGGTTCACCTTGGTCCCCGCCCCGATCGCGGTCTCCACCGTCAGCCCGTATTCGTCGCCGTACACCTGCCGCAGGCGCTCGTCCACGTTGGCCAGACCGATCCCCGCGCCGCCGCCGCGCCGGTCGCGTCCGGCGGACGTGGGGCCCGCGGCGAGGATCTCGCGCAGCCGGTCCGGGTCCATGCCGACCCCGTCGTCCTCCACGCTGATCGCGGCCTCGGCGCCGGCGTCGCGCGCCACGATCTTGATGTGGAACGCGTCGCGGGCCCCCGCCATGCCGTGCCGGATCGCGTTCTCCACGAGCGGCTGCAGCGACAGGAACGGCAGCGCGACCGACAGCACCTCCGGGGCGACCTCCACGCTGAACTGCAGCCGGTCGCCGAACCGCGCCCGCTCCAGCAGCAGGTACCGGTCGATGGAGCGCAGTTCGTCGGCCAGGGTGGTGAAGTCGCGCGGGTTGCGGAAGGAGTAGCGGGCGAAGTCGGCGAAGTCCAGCAGCAGGTCGCGAGCCCGCTCGGGGTCGGTGCGGACGAACGAGGCGATCGTGGTCAGCGAGTTGTAGACGAAGTGCGGGGAGATCTGGGCCCGCAGCGCGCGCATCTCCGCCTCGGCCAGGCGCGCCCGGGAGGAGTCCAGCTCGGCCAGCTCCAGCTGGCTGGACACCCAGCGCGCCACCTCCCCCACGGCGCGCACGCGCGCCGCCGAGGCGCTGCCCCCGTAGGCGGCCAGCACGCCCTCCACCCGTCCCTCCACCGACAGCGGCGCGACCATGGCCACCCGGATGCGGCACGCCGCGTCCTCGCACGACAGGACGTCCGGCCCGATCACGCGGGGCCGCCCGGACTCCAGGACCGGCCGGGCGTGCCGCAGCACGGCCCCCGCGTGGCGGGAGCCGCCGGCGCCGTCCCACACCAGCAGCCGCCCGGGGCCCTCCTCCGACGCGCCGTCCGCCGCGTCGTCCTCGTCGCCGCGCCCGGCGGCCACCAGCGCCACCGCCTCGACGCCGAGGAGCTGCCGCAGGTGCCGGGCGGCCTTGCGGGCCGAGTCGCGGTTCAGCCCCGCGCGCAGCGACGGGGAGGCCCGCGAGATGGTGTGCAGGGTCGCGAACGTCGCCTCGTCGGCCGGGCCGACCCCGCGCCGGGACCGCGGCCGCTCCCGGAGGCGGAACGCGCCGACGGCACCGGCGAAGATCGCCCCGCAGACCAGCATTTCGGTCACGGACGGTAGGAGCATGAAGACACACAGTAATGCCCACGGGGGTGTGCGGCCCTGCCGTTTAGGACAACAGGTCCCGTTCAGTACGGACCAAAGCGCGTCTCTAGGGCGTCCCAGCCTTCCGGAAACCCCGTCGGACGGCCCCGGCAGCCCTGCGCTCGTCCGGGCGCCCCACCCGCCCAGGGGAGGCGCCCCGTACGAACCCCTCCGGACAGACCGGCGCCGCTCGCCTGACTGCCGGTCGCGGCCCCCGGTCAGTGGGGCGGCGCCTCGCCTTCCTCTTCCTGGTAGGAGTAGCGCTGCTCCCGCCACGGGTCGGCCACGTTGTGGTAGCCGCGCTCCTCCCAGAATCCGCGCCTGTCCTTGACCATGTACTCCACGCCGCGCACCCACTTGACGCTCTTCCACGCGTACAGGTGCGGCACGACCAGACGGACGGGGAAGCCGTGGTCGGGGGTGAGCCGCTCCCCGTTGCGGTACAGGGCGAACATCGTCTTCTCGGCCAGGAAGTCGCTCATCCGGATGTTGGCGCTGTAGCCGTACTCGGCCCACACCATCACGTGGGTGACGTCCGGATGAGGCGGGGCCAGCTCCACGATGACCGAGCCGGACACGCCCTCCCACTCGTTGTCGGGGACGGTGAACTTGGTGACGCAATGGAAGTCGGCGACCGCCGTGACGCGCGGCAGGCGTTCGAACTCCTCCCACGTCCAGCGGTGCTGCCCGCCCGACGCGGTGGCGCCGAACACCCGGAAGTCCCACGACTCGGGACGGAACTTCGGCACCGGGCCGTAGTGCAGCACGGGCCAGCCGCGGGGGACGTACTGCCCGGGCGGCAGCGGCCGGCCGGGTGGTTTGTCGGATGGCTCATCGGCTGGGGACATGACGCGGCCATACTGCCATCCGGGGTGAGCTGAGCCATATTCGCCCCCCGCCCCTCCCCGTGTCCGAACCGTGGGTTACCATCGTCTCGTGCGCAACGTCGTGTATTTCTTTTGGTTCGACCAGCCCGGGCGGCTGGTCTGCCAGACGCTGCGCTGACAGACCTCACGGCGATAAGCCCCGGGCCGTCGCGGCCCGGGGCTTTCGTCGTTTCAGGGCGCGGACGCGGAGTCCACCGGACCCCGCCGAATGAGGAGGCACAGCATGGTCGTCGTCATGGCCCAGGAGGCCACCGAGTCGGATATCAAGGCCGTCGTCTCGCTCGTCGAGGCGGCGGGAGGCGAGGCGTTCGTCAGCAGGGGCGTGGAGCGGACCATCATCGGGCTGGTCGGGGACGTCCAGCAGTTCACGTCGCTCAACCTGCGCGGCATGGGCGGGGTCAGCGACGTGCTGCGCATCTCGGCCCCCTACAAGCTGGTGAGCCGGGAGAACCACCCCGAGCGCTCGGTCGTGCGCGTGGGCGGCGTGCCGATCGGCCCGGGCACGATGACGCTGATCGCGGGGCCGTGCGCGGTGGAGACTCCCGAGCAGACCCTGCAGGCGGCGCAGATGGCGCGGGCGGCGGGCGCCACGCTGCTGCGCGGCGGCGCGTTCAAGCCGCGCACCTCCCCCTACGCCTTCCAGGGGCTCGGCGAGGCGGGGCTGAAGATCCTGGCGGACGTGCGGGCCGAGACGGGCATGCCGGTCGTCACCGAGGTGGTCGACGCCCACGACGTGGAGCTGGTCGCCGAGTACGCCGACATGCTGCAGATCGGCACCCGCAACGCGCAGAACTTCGCGCTGCTGCAGGCCGTCGGCGAGGCGGGCATGCCGGTGCTGCTCAAGCGCGGGATGAGCGGCACGATCGAGGAGTGGCTGATGGCCGCCGAGTACATCGCCCAGCGCGGCAACCTGGACATCGTGCTGTGCGAGCGGGGCATCCGCACCTTCGAGAAGGCCACCCGCAACACGTTGGACATCTCCGCGGTGCCGGTGGCCCAGCGCCTGGGCCACCTCCCGGTGATCGTCGACCCGTCCCACTCCGGCGGCCGCCGCGATCTGGTCCTGCCGCTGACCCGGGCGGCCATCGCGGTCGGCGCGGACGGGGTGATCCTCGACGTGCACCCGCACCCGGAGACCGCGCTGTGCGACGGGCCGCAGGCGCTGGTGGACGGCGACCTGCGCGAGCTGGCCCGGATCGTGCGGGAGCTGCCGCCGCTGGTCGGCCGCACGCTCACCGAGTTCGCCGACGACGCCGTCCCGGCCTGACGGCGTTCCGAGCCGAGCCTTCGTCCACCTGAGTTCTCGTCCGCCTGAGTTCTCGTCCGCCTGAGTTCTCATGTCCAGCTGAGTCCCGACCCGCCGCGTCTCGGGCCGGGCGTCCCGGCCCGGCGCGGCCACGGCCCGGCCGCGCGGTCCGACCGGAGATCGCGCGGCCCGCGGCGGATGGTATCGTCGCGGCATGGCGTACTGGACGGCGAACCTGGGGCCGCCCCGCTCCTGACCGGGGCTGCACCGATCGTTTCTTCTTCCCCGTCCCCCGCCCGGCGGCCGGGGACCTACCGGAAGGACCGCGAGCGCGGCATCGTCGCGCGCTGCGCTGGTGAACCGCCGCCTGCGGCGTGCTCGAACGGCGGGCAATAGGCCCGCCGGACCGCCCCGTCGCGGTGCGGATCGCGTCCAGCCCCGGATCCGGATCCCCCATCCGATTCGAGTTCAGGAGCGATCCTTCCTTGTCCGTACGTCCTGATTCTCCACGCGCGCGTGCGCGCGCCTCGGCGCGCCGCGACGGCCGTTCCTCCGGCGCCGCCGACATCCTGCTGGCGGCCGTCCTCTGGGGCACCGCGGGCCCGGTGTTCACGCTGGCGCCGTCGTCGGCGTCGCCCGTCTCGGCGGCCTCGGCCCGCATCGTCCTGGGCGGCGCCCTGCTGTTCTCCCTCGTGGCCTTCGGCGCCCGCCGCGCGGACCTGCTGGCCCTGCTGCGGCAGGGGCGCCGCGCCTGGGTCCCGCTCGCCGTCGGCGCCGCCTGCGGGGCCGTCTACCAGGTCACCTACCTCGCCTCGGTCGCCCTCACGGGCGTGGCCGTCGCGACCGTGGTGTCGCTGGGCAGCGCCCCGGCCTTCGCCGGTCTGCTGTCTTGGGGCGGCCTGACCCGCCGCTGGACGGTCACCACGGCGGGGGCCGTGGTCGGGTGCGCCCTGCTGATGAGCGGGGGCGAGGCGTCCGGGGTCGATCCGGGCGGGGTGGCGCTGGCGCTGTTCTGCGGGTTCACCTACGCCGCGTACACCATGCTGGCGTCCCGCCTGATCGAGCGCGGCGGCGACGACCAGGTGGTGATGGGCTCCATCTTCGGCGGGGCGGCGGCGCTGCTGCTGCCGGTGCTGCTGGCGAGCTCCCCCGGCTGGCTCCTGGACGTCCGGGGCGCGGCGGTGGCGTGCTACCTGGGCGCGGTCGGCACGACCCTGTCGTACGTGCTGTTCGCGCGCGGCCTGCGCACCACGCCGGGCGCCACGGCCACCACCCTCAGCCTGGCCGAGCCGGCCGTGGCCGCCCTCATCGGCCTGGTGCTGCTCGGCGAGCATCTCGGCGGCGTCGCGCTGGCCGGGCTCGGCCTGCTGGCCGCCAGCCTGGTAACGCTGGTGTGGCCCGCGCGAAGGTAACAAAATGGTCTGAACCACTCGCCACGCGGGGACCCGGCGGGGAAGATGGCCGGCATGACGATGGGCGAAGGCGACGCCGGCGGCCGGCTGTTCCCCGAGGACCTGGACGGCGTCGACCCGGTCGCCGCCGTGCGGCTGGCCGACGCGCGCCGCTCGATCATCGCCTATCCCGAACCGGTCGCGGTGGGCGCCCTGTTCACCGCGGCCGAGCGGGTCCCCGGCGGCTGGCAGGTCCGCTGCCCCTACGATCCGCTGCCGCAGGGCGCCCGGGAACTGCTGGCCGACCATCTCGACGACCGCGCCGCGCTCGCCGGCGGCGAGCGCGGCGCGCAGCTGCGCGCGGCGGCCCGGGACCTGTGCGCCGGGCCGCCGCGCGACGAGGTGCGGGCGGGCGGCCACCGGTTCCGCGTGCTGCGGATCGAGCAGCTGGTCCGCCACGGGCCCGACGGCCCCGAGCCGCCCCGCCCCACCGATCCGGACCCGGCCCCGCGCCGCGACGGCTCCCGTGCGGCGCCCCGCCGGCCGTACGACTTCCTGCCCGACGCCGTCCCCGGCGCCGCCTCCGACGCCGACGCGATCGTGCCGCTAGGCCGGCTGCTGGACGCGGCGGCGCGCGGCGGGGGCGCGCCGCCGGAGACGTACCCGACCCCCGTGATCCTGGCGCCGGCGTTCACCGTGGCGGAACGGTCGGGCGGGCGGTGGCGTCCCGTGGGCCGCCTGTACGACACCCCCGAGCAGGCGCGCGACTCGCTGGCCGCCTACTTCCGGCACATCGTCCCGGCCGTGGAGCACCCGGACGCCGGCGACCTGGCCGAGTACGCCGAGGCGGCCGAGCTGATGGGCGACGGCAGCCGCCGCAACGGCATCACGGTGGCGGGCCGCCGCTTCCGCATCGTGCGGATCGAACGCGTCGCGTTGATGGGCTCCGACGGCCCGGAGCCGCCTCGTCCGACCGACGCCGACCCGCGTTGACCGCGCCGGTGCCGGGCCCTGCCGGCGCCGGGCGGAGCGGTCAGGAGGCGGACTCGGCGTAGGCGGGGCGGTGCTCCTGGGCCGACTCGGCGAGGCGCTCGGCCAGCTCTCCCACGTCCAGGCGCTTTTCGATCAGCCGCAGGTCCTCGATGCGGGCGCGGGTCTCCGCCCGCCGCGGGGCCAGCAGGGTGCAGCAGTCCTCGTCGGGCAGCTCGGAGATCGACAGCGTGCGGATGCGGCGCGCCTGGTCCATGATCTCGGTCTTGTCCATGCCGATCAGCGGCCGCAGGATCGGCAGCTCCACCGCGTCGTCCAGGGCGGTGATGTTGGCCAGGGTCTGGCTGCTGACCTGGCCGAGCGCGTCCCCGGTGACCAGCGCGGCGCCGCCGAGGCGGCGGGCGACCAGCTCGGCGGTGCGCAGCATGACGCGGCGCTGGGCCACGACCGCCAGCCGGTCGGCGCCGGAGGACTTGATCTGCTGCTGCGCCTTGCCGAACGGCACCACGAACAGCCGCGAGCCGCCCTGGAAGCGGTCCAGCTCGCGCACCAGCGCGTAGGCCTTGTAGATCGACTCCGGGCCGGTGAACGGCATGCCGGAGAAGTGCAGGAAGTCCACGCGCAGGCCGCGCCGCATCATCCGGTAGGCGGCCACGGGCGAGTCGATGCCGCCCGACAGCAGCACCAGGGCCCGGCCGCTCATGCCCACCGGCAGCCCGCCCTGGCCGGGCAGCCCCCCGGTGAACACGAACACCTCGTCCCGGTCCACCTCGATCGACACCGTGTGGTCGGGGTCCGACAGCCGCACCGGCAGCCCGTACGCCTCGACGATCGCGGCGCCGACGGTGCGGTCCAGCTCGCTGGAGGTCAGCGGGAAGCGCTTGTCGCGGCGGCGCGAGCGCACCGCGAAGCTGCCGGTGCGCCCCGCCATCAGCGCCAGCGCGGCGCGCTCCACGCTGGCCGGGTCCTTGCCGACCGCCCAGGCGCGGTGCGCCCACACGATGCCCATCACGTCGGTGATCCGGGCGGCGAGCCGCTCCACGGCGGCCTCGTCGGCGCCGGGCGCGCGCACCACCATCACGCCGTGGCGGCGGACGATCTCGACCCGGGGCGCCATGCCGCGCACGGCCGCCCGCACGTTCTCGGCCAGCCGCCGTTCGAACCGCTCGCGGTTCTTGCCCTTGAGCACGACCTCGCCGAGCTTGAGCAGCACGCACGGCTCACCGTCGACCGGTGGGGGCCCGGTGACGGACGCGGTCGCGGCGTCGAGCGTGGGCATGCGGGTTCCTTCCTGCGAAAGTCCGGAAAAAGGGCAGGACCTTAGTCTGGCCCACTCAACGCAACGCCGCGACTCGTCGGGCTGTTCCCCCGCGACCGGACCGCCCCGCGCCCGCCGCCCGCGCGTCCGGGGTCCGGGCCGAGCGGCCGGGACCCCGGGGGCGCGGCGGGCGGCGGCGGGTCAGCCGAAGAAGACCTCGGCCTCCTCGTACCGCTCCAGCGGAACGGTCTTGAGCTCCTTGGTCGCCTCGTCCAGCCCGACCCGGACGATGTCGGTGCCGCGCAGCGCGACCATCTTGCCGAAGTCGCCGTCGCGGACGGCGTCGATGGCGTGCAGGCCGAACCGGGTGGCCAGCACCCGGTCGTAGGCCGAGGGGGTGCCGCCGCGCTGGATGTGGCCGAGCACGGTGCAGCGCGCCTCCTTGCCGGTGCGCTTTTCGATCTCGTCGGCGAGCCGCTGGCCGATGCCGCCGAGCCGGACGTGCCCGAACGCGTCCCGCTCGCCGGTCTGCAGCTCCAGCTGCCCGTCGATCGGGTGGGCGCCCTCGGCGACCACGATGATCGGGGCGTAGCGGGTCTTGAACCGGCGCTCGACGTACTCGACGACCTTGTCGATGTCGAACGGGCGCTCCGGGATGAGGATGACGTTGGCGCCCGCGGCCATGCCGGCGTGCAGCGCGATCCAGCCCGCGTGGCGGCCCATGACCTCGCAGATCAGCGCGCGGTGGTGGCTCTCGGCGGTGGTGTGCAGCCGGTCGATGGCCTCCATCGCGATGTTGACCGCGGTGTCGAAGCCGAAGGTGTAGTCGGTGGCGCCGAGGTCGTTGTCGATGGTCTTGGGCACGCCCACCACGTTGACGCCGTTGGCGTACAGCTCGCGCGCCACGCCCAGGGTGTCCTCGCCGCCGATGGCGATGAGCGCGTCCACCCCCAGGCCCGCCAGGTTGTCCTTGATCCGCTCGATGCCGCCGTCGACCTTGAGCGGGTTGGTCCGCGAGGAGCCCAGGATGGTGCCGCCGCGCGGCAGGATGCCGCGGACCGCCTGGATGTCGAGGGCGACCGTGTCGCCCTCCAGCGGACCGCGCCAGCCGGCCCGGAAGCCCACGAACTCATAGCCGAAGGACTGGACGCCCTTGCGCACGACCGCGCGGATGACGGCGTTCAGCCCGGGGCAGTCGCCACCGCCGGTCAGCACTCCGACGCGCATGCCCTCGCCTTCTTCTGCCATGATGGGCCCTCCCTCGAATCTTCACTGGTCAGCCTAGTCGTCCGCGCGCGGTGCACCGCGCGGACGGGCGCGCCGACGGACGGCGTCATTGGTCTAGACCATAGCCGCTCGAGAGGGGTGCGTGGGCGGTTCGCCGGATCACCGGCGCGTGCCGCGGCCCAGCACCGTCACCCTCCCCAGGAGCTGCACCGCGACGCCTCCGGGGACCCGCCGGACGGCCGCCCGGCGGCGCCTCGGCTCGCCGTTCCCGTCGTAGGCCCAGCCGGCCTCGACGAGGGCCAGACGCAGGGCCGCCTCCGGGGACAGCTCGTCGCGGTGGGCGCGGGCGAAGTCCCACCCGTCGCGGAACGAGCCGCGGGTGGGACGCTCGGCCGCCCACGCGGCGAACGCGCGCGGCCAGTCCGCCCCGTACGAGGCTGCCAGGGCCGGCCACGCGCGCGCCACCTCCCCCGCCCGCTTGCGCAGGATTCCCTCCGCCGCGGCGCGGACGGCGGCGGCGTCGAACCCGTCCGGGACGGGCGCGCCGGCGGTCATGGCGCGGACGAGGGCCTCCTGCGCCGCCGCCAGCGCCGGATCGAACGGGCCGTCCGGTCCGTCCGGGGCGCGGCGTCCGGCGGGCCCGGCGGCGCCGGTCACGTGACCCGCTCCATGCCGGCCGCGTCGGCGATCGCGTCCAGCTCGGCGCGCAGCTCGGCGGCGGGCGGGTAGCGGCCGTCGCGCTCGAGCAGCACGCCGGGCGGGCGGCGCCGGGCGCACAGCTCGGCCACCAGGTCGAGGACCTCGCCGGGCACCGGGGCGGCGTGGGTGTCGTGGTAGCGGCCGTCGCGCTCGGTCCCGCCCGCGACGTGGCAGTACGCGACGCGCTCCAGCGGCAGCCGGTCGAACAGCGCGGCCGGGTCCTGGCCGCGGTTGCGGGCGTTGGCGTACACGTTGGCGACGTCGAGCAGCAGCAGGACGCCGGTGCGCTCGACCAGCTCGGTGAGGAAGGCGCCCTCGTCGTACTCGGCGTCCGGCCAGTCGAACAGCGCGGCGATCGGCTCGACGGCCAGCGGCACGGGCAGTTCCGCGCAGGTGCGGCGGATGTTGGCGGTGAGCGCGTCCAGGGCGGCCCGGGTGCGCGGCACCGGCAGCAGGTGCCCCGCCTCGAGGCCGCCCGCGCGCACGAACGCCACGTGCTCGCTGACCAGCGGCGAGCCGAGCGCCTCGGCGCAGGCGGCCAGGTGCGCGACGCGTTCGGGCGCGACCGGCTCGGCGCCGCCGAGCGACAGCTTCACCCCGTGCGGGACGACCGCCGCGCCGCGCTCGCGCAGCGCGAGCAGGTCGCGCGGCGGGTGCGCGGGGCGGACGACCTCGGCGATCACCTCGGTGAACCGCAGCCCCGGCAGCTCCCGGACGAACCCGGTGATGTCCGGCCGCCAGCCGATGCCGACGCCCAGAGTGGTCTGGATGGCGCTCATCCGCCGCAGCCTCCTCCGCGACCGACCTCCTCGCCGACGGGCAGGGGCGCCTGCAGAGCCCGCCGCTCGAGACCTCCGACCTTATTGATGCGAGAGAGGGCGGCCGGGTTGCAGGGCGCAGGCCGCCGGTCCGTCTCGGCGCGCGGGTCAGTCGTCCCGGTCGAGCCCCTTCTCGATGGCGTAGCGGACGAGCTCCACGCGGTTGTGCAGCTGCAGCTTGCTCAGGGTGTTCTGCACGTGGTTCTGGACCGTGCGGTGCGACAGGACGAGCCGCTGAGCGATCTGCTTGTACGTCAGGCCCTTGGCGACCAGCCGCAGCACCTCGGTCTCGCGTTCGGTCAGCCGGGGCGCGCCGTCGTCGGCGCGGCCGGCCGCGGACGCCAGGCGGCGGTACTCCCCCAGCACCAGCCCGGCCAGCCCGGGGGTGAACACCGCGTCGCCCTCGCCGGTGCGGCGCACCGCGTCCAGGAACTCCTCGCGCCCGGCGGACTTCAGCAGGTAGCCGGTGGCCCCGGCCTTGACCGCCTCCAGGACGTCCTGCTGCTCGCCGCTGGCCGACAGCACCAGCACCCGCGCCGGCGGGTCCGCCGCGGTCAGGCGCCGGGTCACCTCGACGCCGCTGATGTCGGGCAGCTGCAGGTCGACCACGGCCACGTCGGGGCGGGCGGCGGCGGCGATGCGCACCGCCGCCCGGCCCTCGCCCGCCGTGGCCACGACCTCGTGGCCGGCTTCGGCCAGATCGCGGGCGACCGCGTCCCGCCACATCGGGTGGTCGTCGACGACCATCACGCGCAGCGGCCGGGGCGCGCCGGACGGCCCGGCGGAGGAGGCGGCCGCGGGAGCATCGGGGGGAACGTCGCTCACAAGGGCAACCCTACGGCCGTCCGCGGCCGCGCGGCGCGCGCGGAACGGTCATCTCGATCTCGGTGCCCTCGCCGGGCGCCGTGACGATGGAGACCGTGCCGCCCAGGTCCCGCACGCGTCCCCGGATGGACTGGGCGACGCCGAGCCGCCCCTCGGCCGCGGCCCGCTCCAGCCGCCCCTCCGGGATGCCGGGGCCGTCGTCGCGGACGCTCACGGTGATCTCCTCGTCGCCGTCCTCCACCAGCACCCAGGCCCGCGCCCCGTCCCCGCCGTGCCGCCGGACGTTGTCCAGCGCCGCCGCGACCGCCGCCTCGATCTCCCGCGCGGCGTGCGCGGCCAGCAGCACGGGCGTGGCCGGGGTGGACACGGTGACCGCCTCCCCGGAGTGCGCGGTCAGCAGCGGACGCAGATCCGTCTGCGCCCCCGCGGGCTCGGCGGCGGGCGCGGGCGGGGAGGCGCCGATCAGCGCGCGCAGCGCGGCCTCCTGCTCGCCCGCCAGCCGCCCCAGCTCGGCGGCCTCGCCGCCCAGCTCGCCGCCGCGGCGCTTGACCATCGCCAGCACCTGCAGCACCGAGTCGTGGATGCGGCGCGCGAGCCGTTCGCGTTCGCGCGTGGCGGCCTCCATCTCCACGGCGCGGGCCAGCCGTTCCTCGGCCTCGCGGGCCAGCTTCACCACGTGCCCGACGACGAGCCCGGCCATCAGCAGCAGCACGATGCCGTTGAAGGTGCGGTTGCCGAGCCCGTCGACCGTCCCGGCCAGCACGTGGATGAGCACGTCGCCCGCGCCGAGCACGGCGGCGGCGGTGAGCCCGAGCCGCGTGCCGCCCGTCACCGCCCACGACAGCACCGCCGCCGCGACCCACGCGCCCGGCAGGGTGGGACGGCCCGCCGCGATGCCCTCGGTGCTCTCCACGCAGACCGTCGCCAGCAGGCAGCCCGACGCCACCGCCAGGTCGGCGGCCAGCAGCGGCCGGCCGCGGCGGCGGGGCGAGGCGAAGGCGTACGTGGCCCACGCCGTCCAGGCGGTCATCACGGCCAGCACCGCCCAGCCGCCGAGCGGGCGCGCGTAGCCGCCGGAGTTCATCGTGATGAGGGTCGCCGCGTAGACCAGCGCCAGCGCCCGGTAGACGGCGACCGCCCGCCACAGCGCGACGTCCAGTCCCACCGCGCCTATCCGTCCCGGCCGGTCACCGGCCGTCCTCGCCGACGCCGTCCTCGCCGTCGCCGCCGCCCGCGGCGCGCGCCTTCTTGGCCGCCAGCTCCGCCTTGACCTCGGCGGCGTACCGGTCGACGTACTCCTGTCCGGACAGCTCCCGGATGGCCTGCATGATCTCGTCGGTGACCTTGCGCAGGACCTTGGGGTCGTCCTCCTGGCCGTAGTAGCGCGACAGGTCCAGCGGCTCGCCGAACCGCACCCCCGGCCGCACGCCCAGGCGCGGGTACGGCTGGCCGGACGGCATCAGCTCGAACGTGTTGATCATCGCCATCGGGATCACCGGCACCCGCGACTTCAGCGCGAGCCGCGCCACGCCCGTCTTGCCCTTGTAGAGCCGGTTGTCGGGCGCCCGGGTGCCCTCGGGGTAGATGCCCAGCAGCTTGCCCTCGCGCAGGATGCGCAGCCCCGTCTCCAAGGCCTCCTGAGCGGCGGTGCCGCCGGTGCGGTCCACCGGCACCACCCCGACGCCGGTGAAGAAGGCCCTGCTGATCCAGCCCTTGACGCCCTTGCCGGTGAAGTACTCCCGCTTGCCGAGGAAGTAGATGGGACGCATCAGCGGCAGCGGGCCGAAGAAGTGGTCGGCGAACGACAGATGGTTCGACACCAGCAGCGCAGGGCCGCGCTTGGGCACGTTCCGCATCCCCGAGTTCCGCGGCCGCCACACCAGGTACAGGATGGGCGAGAGCACGATCCTCAGCAGGATCCAGAACCAGAGCATGCCGCCACCTTCCTCTGGGACGGTGCGCCGGTCGCGCAAGGCGCACCGGTCCGACCAACCAGGATGATGCGCCATCTTCCCATTACTCGCAGGGCCGCCCACACCGTCGCCCGGCCCCGGGCCCGGCGCGCGACCCGGAGTCTCGGCCGAGGAATTCCCGCCGGGGGGCTTGTCCGGGGCGGCGCAGCGAATACCGTGGGACACACGTTTCTAGGCGTCCGGATGCGCCGCCGTCCCGCGGGCGGTGCCGCCGGACACTCGTCACTGGGGAAGCGGAGGCCGTATGCCGGTGCCGTCGGTCACGCCGGAGTCCAAGGAGCCTGCCCCGTGAATCGCCGCGGCAACGGACTGTCAGCGGACGCCTACGTCCCGCTGGTCGACCTCGCTCCTCATCTGGCGGACGCGATGCTGGCGGCGCTGCGGGAGGCGGGCGTGGCGGCGTACGCGGCCCCGGCGGCCCAGGCCGGGGCCGCCGCAGCCGATCGAGGCGACGTCGGCGGCCGCGAGGCGCTCGACCGGCTGTACGTGGACGTCGAGAGGAAGCCGACCGCCGAGAGCGTGCTGCAGGCGCATCTGACCCGGCTGCGCGACGCGGGCGCGCGCGGGGACGGCGGCGACGGCAGGGACGCCGACG
>NZ_BCQU01000137.1:0-12947 GCF_001552235.1 Actinomadura rubrobrunea NBRC 15275
GGGGGCGGTGCTCATGTGCGCCGACTTCGCACTAGCGAAAATTCCTTCACTCTTCGAAACCGATTGCGGACGATCGGTAATCGCGGCAGGGTCCTCTTATGCTGCGCGTCCTTGCCGTTGACGATGAGGTTCCCGCCCTAGAGGAACTGGTCTACCTGCTGCGGGAGGATCCGCGGATCGAGCGCGTCACCGGAGCGTGCGACGCCGCCGCGGCGCTGCGCAACCTCAGCCGGATGCTGGTCGCCGGGGACCGCCTCGACGCGGTGTTCCTCGACATCCGGATGCCGGGCCTGGACGGGCTCGACTTCACCCGGCTGCTGTCGGGGTTCGCCGTCCCGCCCGTGGTGGTGTTCGTCACCGCGCACGACAACTGCGCCGTCACCGCCTACGAGCTGGGGGCCCTGGACTACCTGCTGAAGCCGGTGCGGCCCGAGCGGCTGGCCGAGGCAGTGCGTCGGGTCGACCAGGCGGTGCGCGCCGCCGCGCACGGCGGCCGGGCCGTCGACCGCCCTCCCGAAGACGAGATGGTGCCGGTGGAGCTCGGCGGCCGCACCCGCCTCGTGCCGCGGCGGGAGGTGACGTACGTGGAGGCCCAGGGCGACTACGTGCGGCTGCACACCGCGGAGGGCAGCTACCTGGTGCGCATGCCGCTGGCCCAGCTGGCGCGCCGCTGGGAGGCGGCCGGGTTCATCCGCATCCACCGCAGCACGCTGGTCGCCTCGGCGCACATCACCGAGCTGCGCTTCGACGGCGGCCGCGCCGCCGTCCAGGTCGGCGAGGAGCTCCTGCCGGTGAGCCGCCGCCACACCCGGCAGGTGCGCGACCTGCTCGTCCGCCGCTTCCGCAAGGCCGACCAGGACGGTCGGCGCGGCCGCCGGGACGGGCGCGACGGCGAGCCGGGCGGCAGGCGCGGGCAGCCCGGCAGGCGCCGCGGCGAACCCGGCAGGCGCCGCGGGGAGCAGGGCAGGCGCCGCGGGCAGGACGGAGACGAAGGCGGGCACGAAGGCGGGCGCGAAGGCGGGCACGGCGGCGGGCACGAAGGCGGGCACGGCGGACCGGACACCGGGCGGGGGTCCGGCGGCGGGCGCGGCGATGACTGAGCCCCGCCGCGTCGCGGTGTCCAGCCCGCGCGCCCACCGGGCCCGCGGCCAACCGGTCGGGACGGGCTGGAGCATCGCCCGCGATCTCGACGAGCGGACCGAGCCCGGCGCCGTGGACGCGCGCGCGTTGATCCGCGCGCAGCTGCGCTCGGCGCTGCTGACCGCCGGGCTGGTGCTGGGCGCGGTCCTCGGGCTGCCGCTGCTGCTCCTGCTGGTCCCGGCGCTGGCGCGGACCCGGGTGTGCGGGATGCCGCTCGCCTGGCCGCTGCTGGTGCTGTGCGTGCAGCCGGTGTGGATCGTCCTGGCGGTCCGGCAGCTGCGCCGCGCCGAGCGCACCGAGCGGGAGTTCGCGCGCCGCGTGGACCGGGTGTGATCGCGTCGGCGGTGGCGGCCGCGCTGACCGCGCTGGTCGTCGTGCCGGGCATGCTGGCGGCGCCGGCCCGGCTGCGCGGCTGGGCGGCGGCGCGGCGGCGCGCCCCCGCGGGCGGCGCCGCCTCCGACTTCCTGGTCGCCTCGCGGGGGGTGACGCCGCTGTGGAACGCCGCCGCGATCAGCGGCGAGTACATCTCGGCGGCGGCGTTCCTCGGGGCGGCGGGCCTGCTGCTGGCCTACGGCGCCGACATGCTGTGGCTGCCGGTCGGCGCGGTGGCCGGGTACGTGCTGCTGCTGGCGTTCGTGACCGCGCCGCTGCGCCGCTCGGGCGCCTACACCATCTCCGACTTCGCCGAGTGGCGGCTCGGGTCCCTGGCCGTGCGGCGCCTGGTGTCGGTGTGCGTGTGCGTGATCGGCTGGTTCTACCTGCTGCCGCAGTTCCAGGGCGCGGGCGTCACGCTGCACGTGCTGACGGGCGCGCCCCGGTGGGCGGGCTGGGTCCTGGTGGTGGCCGTGGTGGCCGCCCTGGTGCTGTCCGGGGGCATGCGCAGCATCACCGCCGTCCAGGCGGTCCAGTACTGGGTGAAGGTGTGCGCCGTGGCGATCCCGGCCGTGGCCGTGCTGGCGGTCTGGCGGCTGGACGGCCCCGGCGGCGTCGGCGGCGGCGGGCCGCCGACGTTCCCCCGCGCCACCGTCGTGCGGGTGCAGACCGCCGTCGCCGTGCGGCTGCCCGCCGACACGGAGGTGGCGGTGCGCGGCCGCCTGGACGGCCGCGTCCACACCGGGCAGCGGGTGCGGCTGTCCCAGGGGCGGCACGTCGTGGCCGAGGGCGCCGAACTGCGGTTCCCGGCGGGGGCGTGGGTGCCGCACGCCGAACGCCTGCCGATCCTGGACGACCAGACCTGGGCGCTGCCGTTCGCCCGCGGACACGAGCATCCGCTGTTCGTCACCTACTCGACGCTGCTGGGCGTGCTGCTGGGCACGATCGGGCTGCCCCACATCCTGATGCGCTTCTACACCGACACCTGCGGCCGGGCGGCCCGGCGCACCGCCGCGCTGGTCCCGGTGCTGCTGTCGCTGTTCTACCTGTTCCCGGCCGTGTTCGGGGCGCTGGGCCGCTTCTACGCGCCCGAGCTGCTGCTGACCGGCGACACCGACGCGGCCATCCTCATGGTGCCGCAGCGGATGCTGCCCGGCACCGCGGGCGCGCTGCTGACGGGCCTGGTGGCGGCGGGGGCGTTCGCCGCGTTCGTCTCCACGTCCTGCGGGATCGTCGTGGCGATCGCGGGGACCGTGGCGCAGCGGGTGCTCCGCGGCGGCGTGGCCGCCTTCCGGCTGGGAGCGGTGGTCGCGCTGGCGGTGCCGCTGACGCTGGTCCCGGACGTGACCGCGATCGGCGCGGCCCGGCTCGTCACCCTGGCGCTGACGGTGTCGGCGTGCTCGCTGTGCCCGCTGCTGCTGCTCGGCATCTGGTGGCGCGGCCTGACGGCGTTCGGGGCGGGCGCCGGGCTGGCGGTCGGCGGCGGGCTGGCGGTGGCGGCGGCACTGACGCGGCTGTTCGGCGGGCCCTGGGACGGCTGGCCCGGCGCGCTGCTCGCGCAGCCCGCGGTGGCGATCGTGCCGCTGACGTTCGCGGTGATGGTCGGCGGGTCGCTGCTGACCCGCCGCAGGGTGCCCCGCCGGGCCGCGCACGCGCTGGCCCGGTTGCACCTGCCGGAGGAAATCGTCAATCGTTGACGGGGATTCGCCGAAGAATGTGGAGCGTTCCCGGTGCCGGAATGGAACCGTTCGTCGTCCCCCACCGACCGCTCGTCGGCGGACGACGCTACGCACATCGACGGCTACCCGCCGTTGAGCGCGGGGAGTCGCCCATCGCCTCCCGATCGGTATCGGATCCCTCTACTGTTTTCATTGGCACCACGCACCACACCGCTTCGGGGGGAGCGGACGGACGCGGCACAGGCCGGATCGCATCGGCGTCCGGCCGGCGGTGCCGCCGAACCCTCCGCGCGAACAACAGAGGAGATCCGGCGCGGCACGAAAGCCGGATCGGGGAGCCGTCGGATCCCGTACCGGGGGGGTGGGATCCGACGGCGGGAGGCTCGGGCGTCGCTGAATAGTCGGGGGGTTGTTCAGCGACGCCCGGGTCGTGTCCACGGCCCTTCGTCCACGGACTTTCGGGCATGCGCGGCGGGGCGCCCGGCGGCCGTCAGCCGTCCCGCAGACGCTTGAGCGTCTCGATGTCCTTGCGGTGCGGCTCGGGGGCGCGTCCCGGGGTCTCGATGATGAACGGGACGCCCGCCACGGCGGGATGGCGGAACAGCTCCGCGAACGGCGCCTCGCCGATGCGGCCCGCGCCGATGTTCTCGTGGCGGTCCTTGGCCGAGCCGCAGGCGTCCTTGGAGTCGTTGGCGTGGACGAGCCTGAGCCGCCCCTCGCCGACCGTGTCGACCAGCGCGTCGATCGTCGCCGCCGCCCCGCCCGGGGCGGCCAGGTCGTGCCCGGCGGCGAAGGCGTGGCAGGTGTCGAAGCACACCCCGAGCTTGGGGTGGTGCTCCAGAGCCTCGAAGAACGGGCCGAGCTGCTGCACCTGCGCGCACAGCATCCGGCCCTGCCCGGCCATGGGCTCCAGCAGCAGGTCGGGCCCGTCGTCGGGGATCTCCTCCAGCAGCGGCAGCACGTGCTCGCGCACCTGCCGCATGGCGTCCTCGTAGGGCTGGCTGACCGCCGAGCCGGTGTGCACCACCACGCCGCGGGCGCCGACGGCGCGGCCGCGGCGCAGCGCGTGCCGGACCGACGCCGCCGACTTGGCCAGCGTGTCGGCGCTGGGCGAGCCGAAGTTCACCAGGTACGCGGCGTGCACGTACACGGGCAGGTCGGCCCGCTCGCGCAGCCGCGCGTCCTCGTCGGCCCGGCCCTCCGGCAGCGCCCAGCCCCGCGGGTTGGACACGAACACCTGGACGGCCTCGGCGCCGATCTGCGCGGCGTACTTCAGCCCGCCGGTGGCGAGGCCGCCGGCGACCGGGACGTGCGCGCCGACCGGGCAGACGGGGGACGCGCCGGACGAGGTGACGGATGAGGAGGCCATAGGCCGCTCAGCATAGTTGCCGTCCGGGCCGTCCCGGCCGTCCCGCGCGGTCAGCCCCAGATGGTGACCTCGCGGCCGCGCTCGGCGGTGGTGCCGGGCAGCGGGTTCTGCCCCACGACCCGGTCGCCCAGCCTGCTGCCGATCTTGACGCGGAAGCCGGAGCTGCGCAGCGCGCGCTTGGCGTCGTCGAAGGACTGGCCGATCACCGGCGGCACCGGCAGGCGGTCGCCCCGGTTGCGGTCGTCGTCGCAGAAGAATCCGCCGAACAGGCACTTGCGGCGGTTGACGACGAGCCGGACCTCGTCGCCGGCCGACACGCCGGTGCCCGGCGCGGGGCGCTGCTCCAGCACCGTGTTGCCGGGCCGGCCGTCGTCCCGGCGCCGGTCGATCTTGACCTCGAGGCCCATCGAGCGCAGCCGGTCGGCGGCCTCGTCGGCGTTCTGCCCGACCACGTTCGGCATGGACATGCCGCTGCTGACCACGAGCTGCACCGGCTCGTCCGGGGACTGCCGCTGGCCCGCGGCCGGGACCGTGCGCACGACGCTGCCCTTGGGCACCGACTGGGACGGGGTGCTGCTCTCCCGGCCCGGCTGGAAGCCCTTGTCGCGCAGCATGCGCTTGGCCTCCTCAAGGGGGCGGCCGCGCACGTCGGGGACCTCGCGCGGCACCCGTCCCTTGGACGGCGTCAGCGTCACCGTCTCGCCCTTGGCGACCCGCGCTCCCGGCGCCGGGTCCGTGGCGGCGATCTCGCCCTTGTCGACCCGGTCGCTGTACTCCGCGGGGGCCACCCGGACCTGCAGGCCCGCGTCGGCGAGCATCTGGCGGGCGTCGGCCAGCCGCATGCCGATGATGCGGTCGGGCACGTGGTCGTACTGGCCGGACGTCTGGTACCAGATCGACCAGGCCAGGACCACGGCGGCGACCGTGCCGATCGCGATCAGCACGTACCGCCCGGCCGCGCCCATGCCGCGCCGCGGCGCGCCGTCGTGCGGCGGCACCGGCGCGGGCCCGGTCTCGGCGGCCGGCAGCACGGCGGTGCGCCCGCCGCCGGGCGCCGCGTGCGGCATCGGGGACTCGAGCACGGCGGTGCGGCCGTAGGCGGCCTGCTCGACGCGCCGGTCGATGTCGGGCGGCAGGCCGCCGTGCACCTCGGCCGCCAGCGCCAGGAACTGGCCGGCGTCCTGCGGACGCTGCGCGGGCTCCCGGGCGGTCGCCCGGGCGACCAGCGCGTCCAGCTCCCGCGGCAGGCCGGGCACGGCGTTCGACGGCGGCGGCACGGCCTCGTTGACGTGCTTGTAGGCGACCGCGAGGGGCGTGTCGCCCTGGTGGGGCTGCTCGCCGGTGAGCAGCTCGTAGAGCATCACCCCGGCCGCGTACACGTCGGTGCGCACGTCGGCGTCGCCGGACAGCACCTGCTCGGGCGCCAGGTAGCCGACGGTGCCGATGATCATCCCGGTCTTGGTCATCTTGCCGGCCGTCTCGGCCCGGGCCAGCCCGAAGTCGGCCACCTTGACCTGGCCGTCCTCGGTGATGAGCACGTTCTCCGGCTTGACGTCCCGGTGCACCAGGCCGGCCCGGTGCGCGGCGCCCAGCGCGGCCAGCACCGGCTGCATGATCTCCAGGGCGGCGCGCGGGCCGAGGCGCCCCCGCTCGGTCAGCAGGTCGCGCAGCGTCCGGCCCGGCACGTACTCCATGACCAGGAACACGTGCTCGCCGTCGGTGCGCTGGTCGAACACGGCGACCACGTTGGGGTGCGACAGCGCGGCGGCCGCCTTGGCCTCGCCGATGAAGCGGGCGACGAACTCTTCGTCGGCCGCCAGGTTGGCGTGCATCACCTTGATGGCGACCACGCGATCGAGCCGCATGTCGCGCGCCACGTAGACGGTGGCCATGCCGCCGCGCGCGACACGGGACTCAATGCGGTAGCGCCCATCGAGCACCTGCCCGACGAGGGGGTCGGCAACCGTCGTGTCCATCGCTGCGAGTGTAAGCGGCTTTCTCCGTGCGCATCATCAGTCGGCGGTATGAGCATCGGTCCGCCCTTGATCGGATGCGCAGCGTGACGGCGCCGGCGCGGGACGCGCTCGCGGCGCCCGTGGGGCGTGTGTGAACCGTGCGCGATCAGTGACTCATCGTGGGGCCGCGGATCCCGCCGTCCGCTCGTCGGGAAGCGGGGCGGCGGGGGAGCGGCGGGCGAACCTCTCGCGAAGGGCGCCGAGCGAGCCGCGCGAGACCGCCACGCCGGTCAGGCACAGCACGCCGCCCGCGAGAGCGAGGAGTCCGGGCACCTCGCCCAGCAGCGCCCACGACATCAGCACCACCAGGGCGGGCACGACGTAGGTGGTCGCGCCCATCTTGCCCGCGGACGTGCGGGCCAGCGCGTACGCCCAGGTGGTGAACGCCACCGCGGTCGGGAAGACGCCGAGGTAGACCATGTTCAGCGTCGCGGACAGAGGCACGCGGGCCAGTTCGTCGGCCAGCTGCCCGGCGAACGGCGTGCAGGCGACCGTCCCCACCGCGCAGCCGTACGCGGTGACCTGAAGCGGCGAGGCGTGCCGCAGCGCCGGCTTCTGGCCCACGACTCCCCCCGCGTACGTCACGGCCGCCAGCAGGCACAGCAGCACGCCCAGCACCGGCGACCCGGCGGCCGCCGCCCCGCCGTCCGACTGGGACGCGCCGACCACGGCGGCGCCCGCGAAGGACACCGCGATCCCGACGAGCAGGCGCGGCGGCAGGCCCTCCTTGAGCAGCCACCCGCCGAGCAGCGCGATGAGGACCGGGCCGACGTTGACCACCAGGGCGGCGGTGCCCGCGTCCACCTCCTGCTCGCCCCAGTTCAGGGCGACGTTGTAGACGCCGAACCACAGCAGGCCGGACACCGCGATGCCGGGCCAGGCCCCGCGCGGCGGCAGGCCCTCCCGGCGCACCAGGCACAGCAGCAGGAGCGTGACCGAGCCCGCCAGCAGGCGTCCCAGCGCCAACGCTCCGGGGGAGAACTCGCGACCCGCGCTGCGGATCGCCACGAACGCCGACGCCCACAGCACGAGCGTGATCGCCGCGGCGGCCACGGCGCGCCGGTCCACCGGCGGCCGGGCCGCCGCCACTGACTGTCCGTTCATGCGCTGCACCTTGGGAAGGGGGACGTTGCCGCGGACTCCGGACGATTCCGCCGGGCGGAACCGGAGGGGGAGCCGGAGAGACCGTGGACAGTCTGGCGTCCACCGATCTTTCAGGTCCAGCGAATATTTCTGCACAACACGGTTAAGTGACTCTTCAGAATGTCAGCTTCCCGTGCTGAGGCCCTCCCAGGGGGACGACGCCTGCGCGTACCGGCGCTTGGGAATGCGTCCCGCGAGCCGCGCCAGCCGCCCGGCCTCCACGGCGTGCCGCATCGCGGCCGCCATCGCCACCGGATGCCGGGCGCGGGTCACGGCGGTCGCCAGCAGCACCGCGTCGCAGCCCAGCTCCATGGCCAGCGCGGCGTCGCTGGCGGTGCCGAGCCCCGCGTCCAGCACCACCGGCACGTTCGCCTGCTCGACGATCAGCTCGATGTTGTGCGGGTTGCGGATGCCCAGGCCCGAGCCGATCGGCGCGCCCAGCGGCATCACCGCGGCGCAGCCCACCTGCTCCAGGCGGCGGGCCAGCACCGGGTCGTCGTTGGTGTACGGCAGCACCACGAACCCGTCGGCCACGAGCTGCTCGGCCGCGTCCAGCAGCTCGACCGGGTCGGGCAGGAGGGTGCGCTCGTCGGCGATCACCTCCAGCTTGACCCAGTTGGTCTCCAGCGCCTCGCGGGCCAGCTTGGCGGTCAGCACCGCCTCGCCCGCGGTGAAGCACCCCGCGGTGTTGGGCAGCACCCGGATGCCGCACTCGCGCAGCACGTCGAGCACCGAGCCGCGCGCCGCCGGGTCCACGCGGCGCATGGCGACGGTGGTCAGCTCGGTCCCGGACGCGGTCAGCGCCTCGCGCAGCACCTGCATGCTCGGCGCGCCGCCGGTCCCCATGATCAGCCGGGAGCCGAACTCCTCGCCCGCGATGACGAGCCGGTCGCCGCCTCCCGGGGCCCCGTCCGCGCGGGCCGCCTGCTCTCGCACCGTCAACCTCCCTGCACGGCGGTCAGCACTTCCAGCCGATCCGCGTCCCGTAGCGTCGTGGCCTCCCAGTCGGAGCGCCGGACCACCTCGTCGTTGAGCGCCGCCGCCACGCCGGAGACGGCCGGGGCGATGGACGACACCAGTTCGGCCACGCTGGTGCCCTCGGGCACCTCGCGCGCCTCGCCGTTGACGATGACCTTGACCTTCATGCCGTCACCTCGAAGCGATCGGGGGTGAAGGGACGGGCCTGCTCGGGCACGGTCCCGTCCAGCAACATCTCGGTGAGGACGTCCGCGCTGACGGGCGCCAGCAGGATGCCGTTGCGGAAGTGCCCGGTGCCCAGCACCAGGTTCGGCAGCGCGGACGGGCCGAGCACCGGCGCGTTGTCCGGCGAGCCGGGCCGCAGCCCCGCCGTCACCTCGGCGAACTCCAGCTCGGTGATGCCGGGCACCAGCTCGCGCGCGTCCCGCAGCAGCTCCCACAGGCCTCCGGCGGTGACGCGGGTGTCGAAGCCCATCTCCTCCTGGGTGGCGCCCACCACGAGCTCGCCGTCGGCGCGCGGCACGAGGTAGACCGACGAGCCCTTCACCAGACCGCGCGTGCAGCGCCGCAAGAACGGCGTCCGGGTGCGCAGGCGCAGCACCTGCCCCTTGACCGGACGGACCGCCGGAACGGTCCCCGGCGGCAGCCCGCCGATGTCGGACGACCACGGCCCGGCCGCCAGCAGCACCCGGTCGGCGGGCAGCCGCGTGCCGTCGTCCAGCCGCACCCCGGCCGCGGCGTCGCGCTCGACCAGCACCGCGTCGGCGCGCCGCCGGACCAGCCGCACGCCCAGCTTCTCGGCGGCGGCGAGCAGCGCGGGCGCCAGCCTGCGGGGGTCGATCGAACCGTCCTCGGGGACGAGCAGCCCGCCGCGCACGCCCGGCGCCAGCATCGGCTCCTGCCCGCGGACCTCGCGTCCGGTCAGCGTCTCGGGGGCGAGGCCCAGCGACTCCTGGAAACGGCGCAGGTCGTCCAGGTAGGCCAGGTCGTCGGCGTCGAAGGCGACCTGCAGGACGCCGTCGGTGCGCAGACCGGTCTCCCGGCCGGTGAGCTCCTCCAGCTCGGCGACGAACGACGGATACCGCGCCCGGGAGGCGAGCCCGAGCCGCAGCAGCGCCTCCTCGCCGTAGGTCAGCTCGCTGACGGGGGTGAGCATCCCGGCGGCGACGGTGGACGCCCCGCTCGCCGGATCGGGGTCGACCAGGGTGACCGACGCGCCGCGCGCGGCCGTCCGCCACGCCGTGGCCAGCCCGATGACGCCCGCCCCGATGATCACGATCTCCAATTGCGCTCCCTTCGCCGGCATGATCCGGATCAGGTCCTGGCGGTCGGCGGCCCGTTCAGCCGCCCTCTCAGCCCGGTCGCACCGGACTCCCGCGGTTTCTCGCATGTCCAACATTACGTCCCGTTCGTCCGTTCCGGTGTGGGGGAGCCCGTGCGGGGCGGCCGCCGCCGCGGCGTCGGGCGGTCTCGTCGGGCGGTCTCGTCGGGCGGTCTCGTCGGGCGGTTGCGTCGGGCGGCCCTCTTCGGCGGAGCGGGCGGGCGGACGCGCCGGGCGGACTAAGGTGAGCCTTCATGGACAGGGTGATCGTCGTTGGCGGCGGGCTGGCGGGCGTGCGGACGGTGGAGGCCCTGCGCGCCAAGGGGCACCAGGGCGAGGTGATCCTCGTCTCGGCCGAGCGCCACCGGCCCTACGACCGGCCGCCGCTGTCCAAGGCGGTGCTGGCGGGCGACGCCGACGACACCACGGTCGACGTCGACTGGGACGAGCTGCGCTGCGAGATGCTGCTCGGGGAACGCGCCACCGCGCTGCGCCCCGGCGACCCGAGCGGCGGCACCGTCGTCACCACCGCCGGCGAGCTGGAGTTCGACGGTCTGGTCATCGCCACCGGAGCCCGCCCGATCACGCTGCCCGGCCCGGGCGGCCGGCGCGTGCTGCGCACCGTCGACGACTCCCGCGCCCTGCGCGCCCGGCTGGCGCCCGGCGTCCGCCTCGTCATCGTGGGCGCGGGGTGGATCGGCGCCGAGGTCGCCACCACCGCCGCCCGCAAGGGTTGCGAGGTCACGGTCGTGGAGGCCGCCGACGCCCCGCTGTCGGGCGCCCTCGGCCCAGAGGTAGGGGCGCTGACGGCCCGCTGGTACGACGAGGCCGGCGTGCGGCTGCGCACGGGCGCCAAGGTCGCCGCCGTCGAGCCCGGCGCGCTCCTGCTGGCCGACGGCGAACGCATCGCCGCCGACGAGATCCTGGTGGGCGTGGGCGTGCGTCCGGAGCTGGACTGGCTGGCGGGCTCCGGCGTGGAGATCGACGGCGGCGTGGTCACCGACGCCGCGTTCCGCGTCACGGTCGCGGGCGCCCTCCGGTCCGACATCGTGGCGGTGGGCGACTGCGCCGCCTGGTGGTCGAAGCGGTACGGGCGGCGCCTGCTCGTCGAGCACTGGGACACCGCCCTCAACGCCCCCACCGTGGCGGCCGCCGCGCTGCTCGGGGAGGAGGGCGCCGAGTACGACCCCGTGCCCTACTTCTGGTCGGAGCAGTTCGGCCGGATGGTGCAGTACGCCGGATACCACCCGGTCGCCGAGCGCGTGCTGCACCGGGGCGACCCGGACGGCTCCACGTGGGCGGTGTGCTGGCTGACCGGCGACCGCCTGGACGCCGTCCTCACCGTCGACCGTCCCCGCGACCTGGTCCAGGCCCGCCGCGTCATGTCCGCGGGCACCCCCGTGGACCCGGATCTGCTCGCCGACCCCGAGCGTCCCGTCCGCGAGGCGACGCGGCGCTGACCGTCCGCCCGGCCCTCCGGGCGCGCCGGGGGAATCTGGTGCTTCATACGGGTATGACGGCGCCGTGACCTCGGCGGCGGCGCCCGGCGGCGTTCCAGGGAACGGGGGGTTTGAGAGAAGCGGGGGCGTGGTACGCAGGGGGCGTGACGCAGATGCACGCAACCATTGAGAGCGTTCTCGATCCCCACACCGACGCCCTGGTGGGGGAGTGGCTCACCCTCAAGGAGGTCGCGGCGCGGCTGGATGTCAAGCACAGCAGGATCAAGCAGCTGCTCGCCGAGCGCAAGCTGCTGGCGGTCCGCCGCGAGGGCCAGCTGATGGTGCCCGCCGCGTTCATCAGGAACGGCCAGGTGATCAAGGGGCTGTCCGGAACGCTGACCGTGCTGTCCGACTCGGGCTTCGACGACGTCGAGACGCTGCGGTGGCTGTTCACCGCCGACGACACCCTCCCGGGCACGCCGGTCCAGGCGCTCAGCGAGAACCGCGGCACCGAGGTCCGCCGCAGGGCCCAGGCGCTGGCCTTCTGAGCGCACCGCCCCGGCCGCATGACCCCGGCCACCCGGGGATAAGCAGACATAGGCGCACGTGACACGATTGCGGGGTCGCGCGCAGCGGGCGCGCGGCCCCGCGATCCGCATCCGGAAAGGAACCGTTCCCACCGTGTCCAGGCACCTGCCCTCCGACCGCGCCGTCGCCCTGCGCGCCCGGCTCAGCCGCGCCCGCCTGTACCTCTGCACGGACGCCCGGGAGCGGCAGGGCGACCTGCCGGAGTTCCTCGACGCCGTGCTGGCCAACGGCGTCGACATCGTGCAGCTGCGCCAGAAGGGCCTGGAGGCGCGGCAGGAGCTGGAGTACCTGCGGGTGTTCCGGGCGGCCTGCGAGCGGCACGGGGCGCTGCTGGCCGTCAACGACCGCGCCGACATCGCCTACGCCGCGCGCGCCGACGTCCTGCACCTCGGCCAGGACGACCTGCCGGTCCCGGCGGCGCGCGCCATCGTCGGCCAGGACGTGCTCATCGGCCGGTCCACGCACTCCGACGAGCAGGCGTCGGCGGCCGCCGCCGAACCCGGCGTCGACTACTTCTGCGCCGGCCCGGTGTGGCCCACCCCCACCAAGCCGGGACGGCCCGCCCCCGGGCCCAAGCTGCTGGAGTACGTGGCCGCGCAGCGCCAGGCGCGCCCGTGGTTCGCCATCGGCGGCATCAACGCCGACAACCTCGACCAGGTGCTGGCCGCCGGGGCGACCCGCGTGGTCGTCGTCCGCGCCATCACCGAGGCGCCCGATCCGGGGGCCGCGGCGGCCGAGCTGGCCCGCCGTCTGGCCGCGCACCCGGCGCCCGCGTCCTGACCGGTCCGCCGGCCGCCGGGCGGCGTCACCGAGACATCACGGGGACCACCGGGCATCACCCGGGCGTCGGCGGGGACGTCGGCGGGACGCCGGCGGGGCGTCGCCGCGTTCCGTCGACGCCCG
>NZ_BCQU01000138.1:0-11394 GCF_001552235.1 Actinomadura rubrobrunea NBRC 15275
GAGCCTCGCGGCGGGCGCCGCGCGCCGTCGCGTTACAAATGATCTACGTTACGCAGAAGATAGGTCCCTGTTAGGGGGTTGTCACTTTCGTCGGCGTGTTGCACAGTCCAAGGAAGAGCCCCGCCGACCTGGAGGTGCCAATTGTCCCTGAACCACTCGCCGGAGACGCACAGCAAGCTGATCGCCCGCATCCCCCAGGTCACAGGACGTGACCTCCCCGAGTGGTTCACCACCATCGAGAACGGCCCGGCGTTCCTGCGCCGCGAGGAGCGCTGCAACTGGCTGGTCGAGGAGCACGGCATCTCCCACGGGTACGCCGCCGCCCTCGTCCGCGAGCACGAACGCGTCCGCCGCGCCCGGCACTACTGACCGGGCGTTTCGCGCGTTCGGCGAGGGTCCGCGCGCCACGTCCGAACAGCATGGCCCGCGGTCCCGCCCGCCACCGCGGACCGGTCTCCACCGGACGGCGCCGGGAGGCGCGCTGATCGGCGTTCACCCGGCGCTCACCCGGTGGCGTGCGCGGCGGCCCGCCGAACGCCGACGGTCCGACGTGACGGGACGGGCCCGCCCGAGGTACGCCCCCGCACGCCGTGGCGCCGCGCGCCGCGGCCCGCCGGCGCAGAGCCCGTCCCGTGACAGGTCCGCCCCCGCACCGGCCTCGCACCGGTACGGGGGCGGATCGTCGTTCTCGGGGTTCTCGCGTGAAGCGGCTCAGTCCCTGCCGGAGAAGTAGGAGATGAACCGCAGCAGCTCCAGGTAGATCCACACCAGGCTGAGCACCAGCCCGAACGCGCAGTACCAGGCGAACTTCTCCGGCGCCCCGGCCCGCACGCCCTGCTCGATGGAGTCGAAGTCGAGCAGGAGGAACAGGCAGCCGAGCAGGATGGCCGCCACGCTGAAGACGTAGGCCAGCGGGTTGCCCGGGTCGCGGATGCCGATGCCGTCCTCGACGCCGAACAGCTGGACGACCAGATTGATCAGCATCAGGCCGACCAGCGCGAAGCCCGCCCCGATGACGTACTTGGTGAACTTGGGCGTGACGCGGATGATGCGCAGCGAGTGGACGGCGAGCATCGCCCCGAACGCCAGCGCCGTGCCGACCACCGCCTGGAACACCACGCCGTGGTAGAGGTCGTTGTAGGCGTGGCTGATGATGCCGACCGCGACGCCGTACACCGCGGCGAACGCCAGCACCAGCGGGGCGTTGGCCTTCTGCCCGAAGGTGATGAACGCCCAGATGCCCAGCTCGGCGATGACCGCGACGGCCAGCACCGGCAGGGCCAGTTCGGTGGGCACCAGCGTCCAGGACAGCGCCGCGGCGACCACCAGCGTCACCAGCGAGAGGAAGCCTCGGACGACGACGTCGTCGATCGTCATGGGCCGGACGGCCGGCGGCGCTGGCGGCACGTACGAGGGCGCGTTGTACATCTCGTGCAGCTGCTGGGGCGTCGGCGCGCCGTAACCGTACCCTCCCGCCTGCCGCCCGAAGGCATTGCCCCGGAAGGCGGGGTTCCTGCTTTCCATCGGTGCCTCCACAGTGGCTGACCTCTCCGATCAGTCTAGACGCGGGAGGCGTTCCCGGTGTTCCCCGAAGATATGTCAGCTTGATATCAGTCGCGCGTCCTTCGGCCGCGGACGCCGGGCGCGCTCGGCGCATCGACCGCGGACTTCTTCTCGATCATCGACGGCGCATGGGCCATGCCGGACACGACGACGCCGCACCGCGGACACGGTGCGGCGTCGTCGTTCCCGGACGGTCGCCGCGGGCGGCGGCGAGGGCGCCCGACGCCCGCCCGGCGCGCCCCGACTCGTGCCCCCGGTCGGATTCGAACCGACACAAAAGCTCTTTTAGGGAGCCTGCCTCTGCCATTGGGCTACAGGGGCGGCGTCATCATACCCAGGTTCTTCGAACACTCTGCGGGCGAATTTTTCAACCAGACCGACGATTGTCGCAAATCGGGCGACGGACGTTTTACAGCGAATCGGGCCGTTCCGGCGACCGGCACGAACCGGCTGGTCAGCGGGATGATCTGCGACCGGTGGCGGTCGTGCGGTCGCCGGACGCGAGATCGGGAAAAGACACGGCTCAGCCGCTCATGACCGCTCGTCCCTCCACCAGGGTAACGCCGGCGCGTCCGTCGCGGTCACGGCGAATGGCGCAGATTTCGTGGACGCCGATGCGCCCGCTCTCGCAGGCCAGGGCGGACGCGGCCAGGTAGAGCAGCCACACCCGGACCCGGCCGGGGCCGGCCAGCTCGGCGCACTCGTCCCAGCGGCGCTGCAGGTTCGCCGCCCAGGCCCGCAGCGTGCGCGCGTGGTGCTCGCGCAGCGCGCCGACGGAGCGCACCTCCAGGCCCACCTCCTCCAGCGCGCTCACCAGCTCGGCCAGGGGCCGCAGCTCGCCGTCCTCGGGGAACATGTAGCTGGTGGTGAAGGTGCGGCGGACGCGGTGGCGGCCGGGACGGCGCACCGGCTGCTGGATCACCAGCCGGCCTCCCGGGGCCAGCAGGTCGTACAGCCGGGGGAAGACCCGGTCGAGGGTCTCCAGACCGGCCAGGCCCACGATGGCGTCGTAGGGGCCGTCGCCCGCGCCGGTGAGGTCGGCGTCGCGCAGGCCGACCTCCACCAGCTCGGCGACGCCCGTCTCCTCGGCGCGTTCGCGGACGTGGTCGACCTGGGCTCGGGAACGTGCCAAAGCGACCACCCGGGCGCCGTGCGCGGACGCGGCCGGGAGCGCGAACGCGCCCCACCCGCAGTTGAGGTCGAGCACGCGCGCCCCGGGGAACAGCCCGAGCCGCTCGATGACCGAGTCGAGCGCGGCGCGCTGGGCGTCCTGCAGGTCGACGGCGTCGTCCCACAGCCCGGTGCCGTGCGCCATGGTGGGGCCGAGCAGGCGGGAGAAGAACGCGGCGGACTCGCGCAGCGGCCCGTCCACGTCGCCGCGGCCCGCGGTGGGGAACTCCTCCGGCGGCGGCTTGGGCTCGGGGCCGACCGCGCCGAGCGTGACGGCGGTGCGCACGATCTCGCGCTTGTCGTCGCTGCTCAGCCGGATCGGCTCGTCGCCGCTGCGCATGACGCGCTGCACCGCGCCGAGCGCGGCGAACACGTCGCCCTCGATGTCCAGTTCACCGGCGACGTACGCGCGGACCAGGCCCATCTCGCCGGGCTTCCACAGCAGCCGGCGCAGCGCCCTGCGGTGTCGGATGACGAAGGTGGGCGCCCCCGCGGGCCCGATGGCGCTGCCGTCCCAGGCCCGGACCCGGATCGGCAGATCGTCGGCGGCCTGCCCGTCCTCGTCCGCCCCCAGCATGATGCGGGTCAGCAGCGGGGCGAGCCGGGCGGCGACCCCGTCGTTCCTCACCTCGATTCACCGCGCATACCGGGCGCGCCTCCTCTCACGGTGTCGCGTGGCCGGTGCGCCGCGGCCGGTCCGCCCCCCACAGCTCGGCGGGCCGCGCTCACCGGTCGAGCTGCCGTCGACCGGCCGCCAGTTCGAACTCCTTGCGCGGAGCCTGCAGCGCACCGAGCGAGACGATCTCTCTCTGGAAGAACGCCGCGAGCGTCCAGTCGCCGGTGATCCGTATCTTACGGTTCAGCGTGGGCATCCGGGACAGGTGGTAGGTCCGGTGCAGGAACCACGCAGGAGCGCCCGTGAGCTGGATGCCGTAGACGTTCGCCACGCCCTTGCGCAGCCCCAGGCTCGCCACCGAGCCCACGTACTTGTGGACGTACGGCTTGCGCGGCAGGCCGCGCAGGTCGGCGATGATGTTGTCGGCCAGGCGCTTGGCCTGCCGGACCGCGTGCTGGGCGTTCGGGGCGGTGTAGGCGCCCGGCGAGGTCAGGTCGGGGACGGCGGCGTTGTCGCCCGCGGCGTAGACGTGCGGGACGCCCTCGACGGTCAGCTCCGCGGTGGCCTTGAGCCGCCCCTTGTCGTCGATCGGCAGGTCGCTCTCCCGCACCACCGGATGCGGCTTGACGCCCGCCGTCCACACCAGCGTGCCGGCGTCGAACGCGTCGCCGTCGCTGAGCACGATGCGGTGGTCCTCGGCGGACTTCAGCAGCGTGTTCAGCCGGACCTCGATGCCGCGGGCGCGCAGCGCCGCCACGGTCCAGCGGCCCATCTCCGCGCCGACCTCGGGCAGGATGCGGTCGGTGGCCTCGACGAGGATCCAGCGCATCTCGCGGGCGTCCAGCCCCGGATACCAGCGGCAGGCGTCGCGGGCCATGTCCTCCAGCTCGCCCAGCGCCTCCACGCCGGCGAAGCCGCCGCCGACGAACACGAAGGTCAACGCGCGCTGCCGGGCCCGCGGGTCGCGGACCGACGCGGCGATGTCCAACTGGCGCAGCACGTGGTTGCGCAGGTAGATGGCCTCTTCGACGGTCTTGAAGCCGATGCCGCACTCGGCCAGCCCGGGGATCGGCAGGGTGCGCGAGACCGACCCGACGGCCACCACCAGGTAGTCGTACGGCACGTCCACCAGGCCGTCGGGGACGGCGTCCGCCCCGGCCGGGCACACCGACACGCACCGCCGGGCATGGGAGATCCGGGTCACGTGGCCGGTGACGACGCGGCACCGCCGGAGGATCTTGCGCAGCGGCGCGACGACGTGGCGCGGTTCCAGGTTCCCGGCCGCGGCCTCCGGGAGGAACGGCTGGTAGGTCATGTAGGACTGCGGGTTGATCACCGTGATGACGATCTCCCGCCGGGTGAGCGGCCCTTTGAGCCGGCGTTGCAGGCGGAGGGCGGTGTACGTGCCGACGTAGCCGCCGCCGACGATCACGATGCGCGTGGCGCCGTCCGGGATGGACTGAGCAGACATACGGCAGCGGTACCCCCGATTGCGTCCGGATCACGCCGAGCCGCCTCCGATTGCGGCGACTCGCCCGAACCCGCGGCCCCGTCCCGGCATCTACAGGGATGTACCGCACGGAACGGCGGAGGCGGCACCGGGCAGAGTCCAACGGGGGCGGCTCTGCCCGGTGCCCGCGCCGTCCGGGCCGCGGCGGCGGTCACCGCCCCGCCCGAGGGCGGCCCCTCACAGCCCGGCCAGCGCCTTGGCCTCGGTGAACACCGCGTCCAGCATCTCTTCGGTCAATCGGCCCGTGAACGTGTTCTGCTGGCTGGGGTGGTAGCAGCCCAGCAGCGTCACCGCGGGCCCCGCGCCCGCGGGCGGAACGAGCTCGACCCGCGCGCCGTGCCCGAACGGCGGGCGCGGACGCGGCAGCCCGTACCCGGCCTGCTTGAGCGCGGGCCACACGCCCTGCCAGGCGTACCCGCCCAGCGCGACGACGCAGCGGACGCTGCGCGCGACCTCGGCGACCTCGCGCGCCAGCCACGGCAGGCAGGCGGCCCGCTCGGCGGAGGTGGGCTTATTGCCGGGCGGGGCGCAGCGCACGGTGGCGGCCACCCGCGCGCCCAGCAGCCGCTGGCCGTCCCCCGCGCGCACGCTGGTGGGCCGGGCCGCCAGGCCGACCCGGTGCAGCGACGCGAACAGCCAGTCGCCGGAGCGGTCGCCGGTGAAGATCCGTCCGGTGCGGTTGCCGCCGTGCGCGGCCGGGGCCAGCCCGACGATCAGCAGGCGCGGCTCGGGGTCGCCCCAGCCGGGCACCGGCCGCCCCCAGTAGCGCTGGTCGGCGAACGCCCGGCGCCGCTCGACCGCGACGCGCTCCCGCCATTCGACGAGCCGGTCGCAGGCCCGGCACACCGATTGGCGGGCGCACAGCTCGGCCAGGTCGGCCGCCTTGTCCGCCAGCTCGGCGACCTCCTGCGCGGTGTGCGCCACGGGCGTGTCGGGGGTCGCGGGGTCCTCCGGCCACCCCGTGCCGGGCGGAACGAACCGGGCCCGGGCGGACGAACCTGCGTTCGGGGCGTGCGGGCTGGTCATGTCCCGATCCTGCCACGCGGGGCACGCCGTTCAGGCATCGTGCGCTGACCTGCTTCTCGGTACGATTCGACTCGCCGGTCGGGGAGGCGGTGTCCGGCACGGCATGAGACGCGGAGGCATGCCTTGTCGCAACCAGGCTGGTACCCCGACCCCTACGGCACCGCAAGTCTGCGCTGGTGGGACGGCCAGAACTGGACCCGCCACGTCAACCCGCAGCCGCCCGGGGGCCCGCCGGAGGATCCGCCGCACCAGGCCCCGCCGCCCGGGCAGGACTCCGGCGGCGCCGCCCCGGCGGCGCGCTCCCAGCCGCTGGACGTGGTCGTGGACGGCGTCGCGCTGCACGCCGACGACGACGTGGTCTCCTACGGCGCCTCCGTGCTGGCGTGGTCGCTGGTGGAGTGGGTGGCCTACTGGGCGGTCACCGTGCCGGGCGACCCGCACGTCGCCGTGTCGGCGCACGGCCCCGTCGCCACCTTCGTCTTCCAGGCGGGCCGGTACCCCTTCCACGGCGGGCCGCGGGTGCAGGTGGTGCTCGACTCCGCCCGCCTGCCGGGCGGCGAGGCGGAGGCGGTCTGGACGCGGCTGACCGAGCTGTGCCGCGAGCGCGCCGAGCGGCGCCTGGTCGCCGAGCTCGCCGGACGGGTGCGCGCCGGCCACCCGGTGGACGTCGCCGAAGGACTGACCGTGCATCCGGGCGGGGTGCACGGCCTTCGTGTGTCGCTGCCCTGGTCGGCGATCGGCGGCGCCGTGGTGGACGACACCCGCGTGTGGATCGAGCCGTCCGACGGCGGCGCGCCCCTGCTGTACGTGCCCCGGCAGAACCCCAACGCCGTGCTGATCCCCGAGCTGCTCGCCGCCGTCCGGCCCGTCGGGCGCTAGGCGCGCCGGCCGGCGGGGCCGGGGGCGTCGCGCGGCGCCGACCGCCTGACGGCCGCGGCCCGCTAGGCGAGCGACCAGGCGATGCCGTCGAGGATGTCGTGCTCGCTGACCACCACGGCGCCGAACCCGTACTCGCGCATGATCCGGTCCAGGATGAGCGCGCCCGCGCCGATCACGTCGACGCGGCCGGGGTGCATGACGCCGATCGCGGCGCGTTCGGCGCGGGTGGCGTGCAGCAGGTCGCGGGTCACCTCGTGCACCTGCGCGGCGGTGATGCGGGACCGGTGGATGCGGGCCGAGTCGTATTCGCTCAGGCCGAGCGCGATGCCCGCGACCGTGGTGACCGAGCCCGCCAGCCCCACCAGCGTGCGCGCCTCGTCCACCGGCACGGTGCGGCGCACCTCGTGCAGCGCGGCGTCGATGTCGGCGGCCGCCGCGCTGATCTGCTCGGGCGAGGGCGGGTCGCCGTCGCGCAGGTGCCGCTCGGTCATCCGGACGCAGCCGATGTCGACCGACCGGGCCGCCTGCACCGTCGAGCCGCCGAGCACGAACTCGGTGGAGCCGCCGCCGATGTCGACCACCAGGTAGGGACGGGCCGGACGCAGCTCCGCCAGCTCGCGGGTGGCGCCGACGAACGACAGCTCGGCCTCCTCCTCGCCGCTGATGACCTCCGGGACCACGCCGAAGATGTCCACGACGCCCTTGGTGAACTCGTCCCGGTTGGCGGCGTCGCGGGTGGCGCTGGTGGCCACCACCCGCACCTTGACGGACCCCTCCCCCGACTCGGCGCCGTGCCGCTCGATGAGCTCGGCGTAGCCGCGCATCGCCGCGAACGTGCGCTCCAGCGCCTCGGGCGCCAGGCGGCCGGTGCGGTCGACGCCCTCGCCGAGCCGCACGATCTCCATGCGGCGCTCCACGTCGGTCAGGGTGCCCTCGCCGGACGGCCCGTCGGGCACGACGTCGGCGATCAGGAGGCGGACGGAGTTGGTCCCGCAGTCGATGGCGGCGACGCGTGTCACTGTTCCCTGCCTTCCCTGTCGTCCTGCTCCCGGTCGTCCTGCTCCCGGTCGTCCCGCGCGGTGTCCTGCGCCGAGGGCCGCTCTTCGGCGTCGCGCGGGGCGTCGCGGCGGTCGGCGGGCGGCTCGCAGGCCACGCAGGGGCCCTTGCGCCACCACTCGGGCAGCGCGTCCAGGGCCTCGCGGCCGAACGGGTTGACGCCGGGCACGGCCAGCTCGTGCGCGACCAGCGCGTGCAGGCACTTGACCCGTTCGGGCATCCCGCCCGCGCTCTGGGTGCCGGGCGGCAGCGGCTCGACGCCCTCCTCGCGCGCCGCCTCGTCGCGGCGCCGCAGGTAGTCGTCGTGGGCGGCGGCGTACGCGGCGCGCAGAGCGGGATCGTCGGCCAGCCGCCCCTGCATCGCGCGCATGATCCCGCTGCCCTCCAGCGTGCCGACGGCCGAGGCCGCCTTCGGACAGGTCAGGTAGAACAGCGTGGGGAACGGCGTGCCGTCCGGCAGCCGCGGCGCCGTCTCGATCACGGCGGGCAGCCCGCAGGGGCAGCGGTAGGCCACGCGGCGCAGGCCGCGCGGCTCGCGCCGCAGCTGGGCCGCGACGGCGGCCCGGTCCCGTTCGTCGATCGTCTTCTCCCCCACCGTGTCTCCCCGCCGCGGATCCGGCCCGCCGCGCCCTCGGCCCTGGATCAGCGCGGGCGGTCGGCCTGCTCGACCGACCGCCAGAGCGTCACGTACCACGGCTCCTTGCGCGCGGGGCCGGCGGGCTTGGCCTGCTCTCGTTCGGCGCCGCCGCCGTCCAGGACGATGAAGCAGCGCTCCCCCGGCATGCAGTAGTGGAGGCGCCGCTTGGCCTCCCGCTCAATGTACGACTTGTCGCCGAGCTGCCGCTTGCGCCGCTCCAGCTCGGCCACCTCGCGGCGCGCGACCCGCTCCTGCTGCCGGAGCTCGGCGATCTCCTGGCGCTGCGCCACGTACTCGCGCACGGGGTAGGCGAGGCTGAGCGCGATGGCGCACATGACGACCGCCAGGATGGCGGCACGGCCCGTCAGCGCCGTGCCGCCCCTGCGGCCGGGGCGCGCGCGCTCCTCGCCGCCCTCGTCGTCCCGCCGGCGGGCCACCGCAGCCTCCCCGTCCGCGCTCAGCCCTCCCAGGAGAACCGCGGGAACGCGGCGGCGCCGGCGTAGCGGGCGGCGTCGTCGAGCAGTTCCTCGATGCGCAGCAGCTGGTTGTACTTGGCGACGCGGTCGCTGCGGGCGGGCGCGCCGGTCTTGATCTGGCCGCAGTTGGTCGCCACGGCCAGGTCGGCGATGGTGGTGTCCTCGGTCTCGCCGGAGCGGTGGCTCATCATGCAGCGGTAGCCGTTGGTCTGGGCGAGCGACACCGCGTCGAGCGTCTCGGTGAGCGTGCCGATCTGGTTGACCTTGACCAGCAGCGCGTTGGCGACGCCGCCGTCGATGCCGCGGGCGAGCCGCTCGGGGTTGGTGACGAACAGGTCGTCGCCGACGAGCTGGACCTTGTCGCCGACGGCGTCGGTCAGCGCCTTCCAGCCGTCCCAGTCCTCCTCGCTCAGCGGGTCCTCGATGGACACCAGCGGGTAGGACGCCAGCAGCTCGCGGTAGTACTCGGCCATCTCGTCGGCCGACTTCTTGCCGCCCTCGAAGGCGTACACGCCGTCGGAGAAGAACTCGGTGGCGGCCACGTCGAGGGCCAGCGCGATGTCGCGGCCGGGGGTGAACCCGGCGCGGCGGATCGCCTCCATGATCAGGTCGAGGGCCTCGCGGTTGCTGGGGAGCTCGGGGGCGAAGCCGCCCTCGTCGCCCAGGCCGGTGGCCAGGCCCTTGCCCTTCAGCACGGCCTTGAGCGCGTGGTAGGTCTCCGAACCCCAGCGCAGCGCCTCGGCGAAGGTGGCCGCGCCGATCGGCGCGATCATGAACTCCTGGACGTCGACGTTGGTGTCGGCGTGCGCGCCGCCGTTGAGGATGTTCATCATCGGCACCGGCAGCAGGTGCGCGTTCGGCCCGCCGACGTACCGGAACAGCGGCAGACCCGCGGACTCGGCGGCGGCCTTGGCCACCGCCAGGCTCACCCCGAGGATCGCGTTGGCGCCGAGCTTGGACTTGCCGGGCGTGCCGTCAAGGTCGATCAGCAGCTGGTCGATGAGCCGCTGGTCGGCGGCGGGGATGCCGACGAGCTTCTCGTCGATGGTCTCGTTGACGGCCTTCACCGCGTTCTGCACGCCCTTGCCGCCGTAGCGGTCACCCCCGTCGCGCAGCTCGACGGCCTCGAACTGGCCGGTGGACGCGCCGCTCGGCACGGCTGCGCGCGCCTCGGTCCCGTCGGCGAGCAGCACCTCGACCTCGACGGTCGGGTTGCCGCGGGAGTCCAGGATCTCCCTGGCGAGGACGGCCTCGATCGACGACACGGGCATCTCCCTGATCTACGGTGCGGTCGACTTGCCCCCTGAGCCTATCGATGCCCTCAGTCGCTCAGCCAACGGACACGGAGGGTCCCGGACTTGACGAAGGTATTACCTACCTTATCTACTGTTCACGTCAAACCCACTGATTTAGTAGGGATCTTGGGCATGCGTCGCACACTCCGATCGTCCGGCCGGCGGCTCCCCCGTCGACTCGCGGCGGCGGCCCTGGCCGTCCTGCTCGGCGCCGGGACGCTCGGCGCCTGCGGCGGCGACGACGAGGGCGGCGGCTCCGGCGGCGCCGCGGCGCCGCTGCGGCTGGGCTACTTCCCGAACATCACCCACGCCACCGCCCTGGTCGGCGTCCAGCGCGGCATCTTCGCCAAGCACCTGGGCACCGCGCCGCGCGTCTCGACGTTCAACGCCGGCCCGTCCGCGGTGGAGGCGCTGTTCTCCGGCGCGGTCGACGCCACGTTCATCGGGCCGAACCCGACCATCAACGCCTGGGCCCGGTCGCACGGCAAGGCCGTCAAGGTCATCTCGGGCGCGGCGTCGGGCGGGGCCTCGCTGGTGGTCAAGCCGGAGATCACGTCCGTTCAGGACCTGCGCGGCAAGACGATCGCCACGCCGCAGCTCGGCAACACCCAGGACGTGGCGGCGCGCCACTGGCTCAAGCAGAACGGGCTGACCGCCAACAAGGACGGCAGCGGCGACGTCAAGATCGTCCCGCAGGAGAACGCGCAGACCCTGCAGACCTTCGCCCAGGGCACCGTCGACGGGGCCTGGGTGCCCGAGCCGTTCGCGTCCCGCCTGATCCTGGAGCACAAGGGCAAGCGGCTGCTCAACGAGGCGTCGCTGTGGCCCGGCGGCAAGTTCGTGGTGACCAACCTGATCGTCCGGCAGGACTACGCCAAGGAGCACCCGGACCAGGTCAAGAAGCTGCTGCAGGGCGTGGTCGAGGCCACCGACTTCATCAACGCCAACCCGGACGAGGCCAAGAAGTCGGTGAACGAGCAGCTCACCAAGCTCAGCGGCAAGCCGCTCAAGCAGGAGATCCTGGACGCCGCCTTCAAGGAGATCACCTTCACCACCGATCCGGTCGCCTCGTCGCTCGCGCAGGGCGCCGAGCACGCCGAGGAGGTCGGTCTGCTGGAGCCGGTGGACCTGGACGGCCTCTACGACCTCGGGCCGCTCAACGAGGT
>NZ_BCQU01000139.1:0-11235 GCF_001552235.1 Actinomadura rubrobrunea NBRC 15275
GGGGACCCCGAACAGGTCGCAGATCACCCGCAGCGGCACCTGGAGCGCGAAGTGCCGCTTGAGGTCGACTGGGCCGCCACCGTCGGCGGCGAGGGCGAGCTGGTCGAGCAGTTCGTTGACGATGCGGGTGATGCGGGGCCGCATCGCATCGACCCGCTTCGGGTGGAACGCGTCCTGGACCGGGCGGCGTAGCCGCAAGTGTTCGCGGCCGTCGGTGGTGAACATGTTCCGCACCGCGACCCAGGAGATGAGCTCCCAGTTGGGCGGGATGCGACCGTCCGTCCACAGGTGCCAGTGGTTCGGGTCCTTGCTGACGGTGACGTCGGTCAGCACCGCCTTAATAGAGCGGTAGCTGGTCACCGCCCACGCTGGGACGTCCCCCGGAAGGGCCACAGGAACCACCTCCCCCCGCTTGAGGAGTTCGGCGGTGATGGTGCCGTCGAGGTCGGAGCGGACTGGGAGTGGCCAACGGTCTGGGGATGCTGCCATGAGGGGCGGGTGCCTTCCGGACGCGGGGAGGGGAACGGGCGGGGGGTGAACTTGACGTCGAGCCGGTGCAGTGCCCTGGCGAACGGGGACGGCCGCCAGGCGAGTTTGTCGTGCTGGACGGCCAGGCGCAGGTCCGGCAGCTCGCGCACCAGGGTGGTCACCGCGGTCTGCGCGATGACCAGGGCGTGCAGGCTGGCCGGGCACTGGTGCGGGCCGACACCGAACGCGACGTAGCCGCGGTTGCTGTGGAGTGGGCGGCCGTGGGCTTGGTGGATCTGGTGTCCGGCGGGGCCCAGGCCGAGCAGGGCCAGCGTGCCCTGCGGAACGAAGACGCTGTCGACGGTGAGGTCGCAGCGGGCGACCAGAGGCGGGTAGTGGGTGATCGGCGGCCGCGCCCACAGCGTGTGGTGCACCGCGTCCGCGACCGGCACGGCCGCGGACATCACGTCGGCGTGAAGCTGCGGGTCGGCGAGGAGTTCCGCGACCGTGTTGGCGATGAGGTTGGCTGCGGGCTGGCTGCCTGCGCCGACCATCAGCACCAACGTGCCTGCGAGCTCGTCGTGGGAAAGCCCGCCGGGCCGTTCGACGAGGGCTTTGGTGAGCGGGCCGTGGCCGAGGCCCTGCTGGTGCCGCCGCACCGTGGCGTCCATGAGGCGCACCAGGTCGTCAGCCGCCCGACCGGCGTCGTCGTCAGCGTCCCAGATACGCCTCATGATGTCCGGTAGCCGCAACCGGTCCATCTCGTCCAGGCCGAACAGCCTGGACATGACGATCAGCGGCAGCGGCACCGCGAACTCGGCGACCAGGTCGGCCCGGCCGTACGGGGCGAACCGGCCGATCAAGTCCATGGCGGCCTGTTCGACGTGGACCCGCAACTGGTCCATGTCGACCTCTTTGAGGGCCGCCACCACGGGAGCGCGCAGGCGCTCGTGTTCGGGGCCCTCGGCGAACAGCATGTTGCGCCATTCGGAGATCATCGCCGCGATCTCCGAGTTGTCGACCAGGCCCCACCCGTTCCATCGAGTGGTTTTGCGGGTCCACCTCGTGGTGTCCCGGGAGAAGGACACGATCAGATTGTGATCCAGCACCAGCAGCGTGAGCACGCCGGGCTGGAGTGCCACCCACGCGACCCGGCCGCCCTCGCGAAGCCGCTGCCAGGCGGCCTCCGGGTCGGCGTGGAACTCCGGGCTGTACAGCTGGGCGTACGGGGGCAGATCCTCCACGTTGGGGGGCATGCTGTGGGAGGGGTGGCCGGTCATCGCACCGCCCCCGCGTGCTCCAGTGCGCCCAGTGCGGTTTCGAGCCCCCCTGCCAGCAGGTGCGGATCGGCGAGGACGATCTCTCCCGAACCGTCCAGGTGGGGGTCCTGGACCCAGTGCCGGACCGGCATCGTGCACCGCGGGTCGGAGTCCGCGGCAGGGTGTTCCCCTGGCCACAGGGCCCCAGCGGGGGCTGGGACCTGCAGCTGTCCATGGCGCAGGCAGACGGTCTTGGGGACACTCCAACGCTGGCCGGTGCCGGGTGGCACAAGGAAGTAGAGGCGTCTGGCGTGCGGGGCGCACCATACGGGCCAGGAGCCGCTTTCGACTCCCATGCCCAAGGCGGCCCCGCGGGAGAGGATCGCCCGCCCCAGCGGTTCGGGGACACGGACCGCCTCCCAGCGGACGCCGGCGGCCAGCGGGGCCTCCGCGTCGCGGCCCCAGGCGGAAACGATCAGGCTGGCGTCTTCGCAGGGGCCAGCGAGGGCTCGGGCGATGTCGAGCCAGCCTGGTGGTGGATAATGTGACATAAGAAGTCGGATCTCCAGCATCCGGCGAGGCCCCGGGGCTTACCGCTGTTGGCGCAGCGGCCCGGGGTCGTTTCTTGTGTGGGGGCGTGGGCTTAGGGGTGCCCGGCTACGTTCGTTCCGGCCATGCCGTCACCAATCGGTCCTTGTCGCCTGTGGTGACGGGAACGGCGGGGGTGATCTGACCTGACTCGTCGTCGAGGTGTGTCACGTCGTGCATCAGCAGCACCGCTTGGCACTTCATCGGCAGACGGGCGGGGCGTCTTCGACCGTGAGCGCCTTGCGAATCATCTCGTACGCCCTGTCGGAGGCGCTGGCGTCGCAGATCGGGTCGCCCTGCGTCCAGCAGTAGACCAGGCGATCATTGATTTGCCTCACGGTGATGATCTCCGTCAGGAGAGGGCTGCCGTCGTCGTTCTGGAGGTCGCAGTTGATCACCGTGAGGCGGGGCGTCTCGCTCTCGAAATCAGAGATGACCTGGAGATTTGTATCGGTGAGCGCTCCTCGCAGGACGGACAATCGCTCGATTGCGCTGTTGCGGCGGGTTCCGGTCATGTGGTCGACCTCCAGATGCGGCTTGCGCTGATCACTCAAGCCGTTGGAGCTGGGGACGCCCACCACCAATGTGGCACCATGCACGTCGATGGCTGGTGCCACATTGGCATCAAAGCAGGTAGCTGGCCACCTAGGGACCTGCCTACGGTTGCAAGAAGCCGTTGACCTGACTGCCGCTGCTGCACCGGAGGTGTTATGCCCCCCAAGGCCCGTCTATGTCCGGCTTGTCGGAAAACTTTGTTGTCGCGCTACAATGACGGCCTTGTTTGTGGCCCGTGTCTACGTGCCACTCGTGCCGGTGCACCGGCGGCATCGGCGCCTGCATGGTTGTGGGATTCTGAGCCGATGCGGCGGGCGCTGGCGCGTCTTGATCTGGGGGCGGTCTTGACCGTGTTCCGGGCCGCTGCCGGGCTCACGCAGGAGCAGATGGCGTCTTTGGTCCCCGGCTGGACTAAGACCAAAGTAACCCGCATTGAGGCTGGGGCGCGCTCAACGCTGTACGACATTCGTGAGCTCCTGACGTGGGCTGATGCCGTACAAATGCCTCGTGAAGCCCTCCTGCCGATGATCTTGGGTACGCCGAACGTCACTCTAGAACTGCAGACTCCGACTCCCCTGGAAGGCTCGACTTTGGAACGCCGTACCTTCAATGGCGGTCTCCTGGCCGTCACGGCCGGTGCCATGCTGCCCGGGCAGACCCAAGTCCCCCAACAGGTCGGCTCGTCGCACGTCGCCTATCTCAAGGCGTGCGTTACCGAGCTGTGGGCTCGCGACTGGACCGTCGGTGGTGGTGCGCTCCTGCGACAAGCCGTGCTGCTCTTTGGCCACGCCAAAGGCATGCTGGACGAGAGCGAGTACCCCAAGTCGATCGAGCGGGAGCTGCTGAACGTCGCAGCCAACCTGGGCGTGTGCGGCAGCTTCATCGCCTACGACGCCAGTGCCTTGTCCTTGGCGCGGCGTCTGGCGCACGAGGCGGTGTTCCTTGCCGACAGCGCCGAGGACGACCTGCTGAGCGCGCATGTGTGCGTCACCATGGCACTGCAGTCCATCTCCCTGGCCCGGGCGAGCGGGCAGCGCGGCCCGGCACGAGAAGGACTCCGCTTTCTCGAACGCGCTGAGCACATCGCCAAGCACGAACCGTCCCCGAAGCTCCACGCTTTGATCCACATGCGCAAGGCGACGGCGTACGCATTGCTTGGCGACGGCGCGGCTGCGAGGGCATCGATCACGGAGGCACGCCGGGAACTGGACCGCGGCCCCCACCCCACCGACCGGCCATGGTTTGAGTTCGTCACCGAAACCGAGATCACCGGACACGAGGCGCGCGTAGCTGCGGACCTCCAAGACATCTCTACAGCGGTGAAGCTTTATGAGCAGGTCGCAGAGGACCCGAACTTGGCGCCGCGCAACCGCACGTTCTACGAGGCGTTGTATGCCGCGATCCGGCTTCAGCATGGCGACGCCACTGGGGCGGTCGAGATCGGCAGACGCGCGTTGGCGGCACTGGAGGGGCCTGTGACATCAGCACGGGCTCTGAACGCATTGCGGCCAGTGCGGCAGCATGTTGGCGACGAGGAGTTCGAGCAGCGGTTCGACGCGGTGGCCACCACCCTGACCGTCAAGTAGCG
This sequence comes from Actinomadura rubrobrunea NBRC 15275, assembly GCF_001552235.1. Taxonomy (NCBI): domain Bacteria; kingdom Bacillati; phylum Actinomycetota; class Actinomycetes; order Streptosporangiales; family Thermomonosporaceae; genus Actinomadura; species Actinomadura viridilutea. Next base: position 4,459 of record NZ_BCQU01000139.1, read on the forward strand.
TACCGACCATGGGTGATCAAGTGGAGCTGACCTTCCGCCGCTTCAATGCCGAGCTGGCCCGACGGATCCGCGACGTCGTCGAACGGATCTACCGCGACTCCTACACTGAGGCGATCGCATCAGGGGACCCATTCGACTCGGTCGAGCAGTTCATGCACCGCTTCGACGCCTACACCAGCCGCTCGAACGGATTCGACCTCGTCGTCGCCTACACCAGTGACGGAGAACCGGTGGGGCAAACGTGGGGGTGGCCGCTCGGACCGGACAGCGCCTGGTGGTCCTCCTTGCAGGACGAACCCGAGGAAGGATTCACTCGGGAGGATGGAAAGCGGACATTTGCCCTGTCGGAGATCATGGTGCGCCGTGAATGGACCGGTCAGGGTATCGCTCACGCTCTGCACGATGAGCTGCTGAGGCGCCGGCCAGAAACGCGGGCCACTCTGCTGGTGGAGCCTGACAACACGCGCGCCTACCGTGCGTATGTGAGTTGGGGGTGGAAACGTGTCGCCCAGTTGCGGCCGGGTTGGCCGGATGCACCGATCTTCGATGTACTGATTTTGGACCTTCCGCTTGGCTCAAGGTGATTTCCGCCTTCCCTGGCTTCGATGTGCTGGACAACTGGTCAGCCGATGACTGGTCATCTCAGAACCTAAGCAGGACTCACGGATCGGTCATGATGGTCGTCATGCGCGCTGCCTGGGGCTGGATGCTGCGCTCCCGCACCCCGCGTCGCGTCACGAGGGACGTGGTGAACTTCCGCGACCCTCGGGACGCGGATCGAGGCATTCGCGGCGCGACCCTGTCCCCTGCGGCCTGGCCGCCGGGGCGTTAGCGTCAAACTATGTTCCCGGTTTTGATCACGGACGCCGAGCGTGGCGTCACACTGCGCGAGTTCACCGCTGACGACGTCGACGCCGTGCTCGCGGTGTACGGCGACCCGAAGGTCACCGAGCATCTGTCGTTCGAACCGCGGAACCGGGACCAGGTCACAGCAACCATCAACTCTGTGACGGCGGCGGCACGAGCCGAACCCCGCACGGAGTACTCGCTCGCAGTCGAGAACGACAGCGAGGTCATAGGGTTCGCCCGCCTCGCTGTCGACACGCAGCATCCCGGCCAGTCCAGTGCACAGCTCGGGTTCGCACTACGCGCCTCGCACTGGGGCCGCGGGCTCGGCACCGCCACCGTGCGGCTGCTGCTGCGCCTGGGGTTCGAGGAACTCGGGCTGTACCGGCTGTGGGGTGCACGCAGCCCGGAGAACCTGGCGTCGGCCCGGGTGATGACACGCCTGGGGATGGTGGAGGAAGGCCGGATCCGCGGGCACATCCGCGTCCGCGACCGGTGGCGTGACTCGGTGGTGCACTCGATCCTCGCCGACGAGTGGTCTGCCGATCAGCGACGCTAGATGGCGCCGAGCGGACCGGTGACCGTTTCCCCGTGGCTGGTCCCGGGCCGAAACGGCGGTCGCCGACGGCCAGCGTCGGCAGCACCAGGGGTGCCCGCAGAGGCCGCCCCTGCGCACACCACACTCGGCGTGCTCGTAACGCTCGATGCCGCCGAGGCAGGTGGGCGGGGCGGCCGCGGTGAACGGGCCCACCACCCGGGGCTGGCTGGTTACTGTAGGCGCCAGCCACAAACGGTGACTGTTTCGTCACCGTCGAATGTCTGGAGTGCCCTTTGAATACGGCTAGCTCTGTGTCCCCGCAGGTGTCGGGGCGCGGGCTGCGGTTGGTCGTCACCGGCGGCGGCACCGGCGGCCACACCTATCCGGCGTTGACCACGGTGAGAACCGTGCAGGCCCGGGTGGGCGCCGGGATGCTGGACGTTCTGTGGGTCGGCGCCGCCGACGGCCTGGAGGAGCGGGTTGCCGAATCGGAGGGGATCAGGTTCGCTGCCGTGGCGACCGGGAAGATCCGCCGGGCCGCCAACCCGTTGCGCATGGTGTCACCCGCGAACATGCGGGACATGGGGCGTGTGCCGTTGGGGGTCGCGCAGGCCCGTTCGATCATCGCCGCGCACAGGCCGGACGTTGTGCTGGCCACCGGTGGGTACGTCGCCGTCCCCGTGGGACTTGCGGCCTGGATGTGCCGGCGGCCGCTGGTGGTGCACGAGCAGACGGTCCGGCTAGGGCTGGCGAACAGGACGCTGGCCAGGGTGGCGGCCAGGGTCGCGGTGTCGTCGCCGTCCACGCTGGAGCTGTTGCCGCCTGCGTCACGGGCGACAGCGGTGGTGACGGGTAACCCGGTGCGGCCGAACCTGTTGGCGGGCGACCCTTGCAGGGCCGTCGAGGCGCTGGGCTTGCGCGGGTTCGACCCGCGCCGGCCGACCGTGTACGTCACCGGGGGTGCGCAGGGGTCGCAGCAGATCAACAGCCTCGTGGTGGAGATCCTGCCGTGGCTGCTGCAGCAGGCCAACGTGGTGCACCAGTGCGGGCCCGGCAACCTGGAGCTGTTGCGGCGGCAGACGGCGCGGCTGCCGGTGGAGGCGGCGGGCCGGTACTTCCTGACCGGGTACATGGGCGGCGAGCTGCCGGACGTGCTGGCGTTGGCGGACGTGGTGATCTCCCGGTCCGGGGCCGGGACGATCGCCGAGCTGACCGCACTGGGCAAGGCCGCGGTGCTGATCCCGCTGGCGTCGTCGGCCGGGAACGAGCAGGCTCACAACGCCCGGCACCTGGCGGACGCGGGCGCTGCGGTGGCGTTGCTGGGCGAGGTGTCAGCGGCGGATGTGCAGGCGGCTGTGACGCCGCTGCTGACCGATCCGGGGCGGCGGGCGGCGATGGCCGCGCGGGCACGTGACCACGGCCGCCCGGACGCGGCCGAGCGGTTGGCGGATGTTGTTCTGGAGGCCGCCCACGACTCCCTGTGACCGGGCGCCGCTCAGGGATGTGTGGTTGTGAGTCTGGTGCGGAGCCAGCGGAGTGCGGCTTCGCCCTTGGCCCGCTGGTGCTGCCGCAATCCCGGGATGTTGGGCGGGGCCGGGAGCAGAGACTGGGTGAGGAAGTCGCCGGCGAGGGCGGCGAGCACCGCGTTGGCCTGATCATCGGGCACGTCGCGGGAGCGGGGGAAGGCGTGCCAGATCGGTTCGGGGTCGATGCCGCTGGAGGCGGCCACGGACGGCAGCATCAGCAGCAGGTCGGTCCATGGGGCGCTGGCCACCGCGTACGCCCAGTCCACGACCTTGACGCCGCCGGCGGTGATCAGGATGTTGTCGGCCCGCAGGTCGGTGTGGCTGAGCGTGTTCCCGGCCGCCGCGGCGGCCCAGTCCGCTTCGAGCGCGGCGAGCTGGTCCAGGTTGTCGCGGGCCCAGGCGGGGAGCCTGTCGACGGCTTGGGGAGTGCCGCCGGTGCGGTCTCCGGCGAGGCGCCGCCAGGAGGAGAAGTTGTCGGCCAGGTCGACGCCGATCGGGAGGGCGCCGTCCGGCGCGGGCGTGAGGGCGTCGGCCATCACTGCCAGAGCTTGGACGACGAGGTCGAGGTCGTCGCGGCGCCAGGGTTGGGCGGGCATGCGCCCGTCGATGTCGTCGAGGGCGAGCGCGACCCACCCCTCGGCGTCGTAGGTCCAGCGCAAGCGCGGGGCGGGCGCCGCGTCGGGCAGCGCGGCGGTGGTGGTGGCCTCGCGCCGGTACAGGTCCGGTGCGTGCGGGTCACGCTCGGCGCAGATGGCTTTGAGGAAGATTCGGCGGCCGTCGTGCAGGGTCAGGCGGGATGCCATGCCAGGGGACCAGCCGCCTGTTTGCCGGTCCTCGCGGGCGACGTCGGCTCCCATCGCGCGGACGAACGCCTCCCGCACGGGTTGGGGCAGGTCGCCCCAGCCGATCCGACGGGTGTGGCGGGCCGGGCTCGCAGATGCCGCGGCGGGGGCACAGGCCACGAGATCCCCCTTCAGGGATGGGATGTCAGGGTTCGCGCATTCTGTTGCGTTCGATGTCGAGCAGTCTGCACGCGATGGCAGGCACCGGGGCCGCTATGTCTCAGTGCCGTTTGGTTCGTCGCTGGGCCCGCTCAGCGGCGTCAACTCAGGTAGCGAAGCCACCCGTTCATGCAGGTCCCGTACGACACGTGAGGGTGCGCGTGTGGCGATGTCGGCGTCCAGCAGGGTGAGGCGGGTTCTGGTGGTGGACCGCAGGGATGCCGCGGGGATCTCGTCGAGCACCTCCGTGGCGAGCGCGGCGGCGTCGTCAAAGCGGCCGCGTGCGGCCTCCGCACGGGCGAGCACGAGGGTGGCTGCCGCCCACCCGGGCCGGCCGCGCGGCACGCTGCGCGTTGATGTGTCGGCGTAGCGGCGTGCCGCGGCGTGGTCGCCGACGGTGAGGCTGGCCTCGGCAAGGTGAAGTTGCAGTTCGGCAAGGTCGAAGCCGGTGCGGCCGGGTTGGTCGCCGTTCGGGTCGGCGGCCATGGCGTCCCGCGCGGCGGCTGCGATGCGCGTCACCTCGTCACGCAGGCCCAGGGCGGCCGTGGGGCGCAGCTGCCCCCAGGCGAGCATCTGGGCGCGCCGCAGGGGCGTGTTGGCGAGTTGGTGTGCCCGCTGGGCCAGTTCGATCGCTTCGGCGTGCCGGTCGTGGTGGTGGGCGACCATGGAGCGGGCACCCAGTGCCCAGCATTGCAGCCAGGTGTCCCCGGCTGCGGCGCCGAGGCGTTCCGCCGTGGCCAGGTGCACAGCGGCCGCGTCGGTGTCGGCCAAGTGGAACGCCAGGTTGCCGGCGATCGCCGACAGCCATCCGGCGAGGCGGCGCAGGTCGGTGCGCTGCTCGGTGGGCGGGTCGTGGCGGAGCATGTTCCCGACGAGTGCGCGGGTCCGGTGCACCTCTGCGGCCAGCACGTTGGGGGCCCACTTGGAATAGTGCAGGTCGTAGTAGGTGACGGCGGCTTGGACGGCTTCGATGGTCTGCGGTCCGCCTGCGGGGCCTTCGACCTCCATGGTCAGTTCGACGGATTCGCGGAGTGCGGCGAGGCTGTGCATCGGATACCCGTACCCGTCTTTCGGTGCTGGGATCGTCCCCCACGCACCGTACCGACCCGGCTGGTGCGGGGCAGCACGCCACGTCGGCCACAGGCCGAGTTGCGCCGGGTCGGTCCCGTACACGCCGCACAGCGCGGCGGCGTAGTCGGGGCCGGGCCGGGTGTCCCCGTGCTCCCACCGGCACAGCATCGACTCGTTCAGCCGTGCCGTGCCGAGCTGGTGCGTCTGGTAGTAGCCCGCCACCATCCTCACGGTTTGGGCGCGCGACCAGCCGTAGGCCCACCGCCATGCCTCCAGCGGAAGCACCTCGGGTAACTCGGTTTGGATCACCGCGGCGATCCGCGCGACCGGCCATCCAGCGCGCTGCCCGCGAGCGCGGATCTGGTGGGCGGCGCGGGCGAGTTCCGCGCGCCGCCGCCGACTGATCTTCGTGGTCATGCGTGGCCCTCCGCGTCGGCGGGCGTGCGCAGTCCGAGAGTAACCCGGTCGCCCCGGCTGCAACATTGCCGCATCCGGTAATGCGGGGCGGCAATGTCCTGACCGGACGGTGACATTGAGCCTGTCTGCGCCCGGGGCGGACCGTGGACGTAACAGAAGCCGGCCAGTCGAAGGGACGGCACGATGGGCACCACGGACGCTTTGTGCAAACCCGGCGGGCCTGTGGCCCGCCTTCTTCCGGGCTCGGGTTTCCGGACCGGCATTAAGTGGACGGGCCCGGGCCACGCCGCGGCCATCACCAGCCACCTCCTCGCCAGCGGGGGCGGCGCCGTGGCCGCGGGTGTCGGGGACGTCGTGTGTTCGCCGCACCACCGCCAGGAGTGGGCCCGGCGGGCGGTCGCCAACCCGCATGTGTTGAACGTGGTGTGCTCGTTGCTCGGGCCGCGGGTGGCGGTTGCCGAACCGACCCTGCTGCTGGTCAAGCGGCCCGGCCGGTTCGCCGTCCCCCCTCACCAGGACGGTCTCAACGGCGGCTGGCACCTGGACCCGGACCGGGCCGTGTCGGTGTGGTTCGCGGTCACCGACGCCACCCCGGCCAACGGCTGCGTCCAGGTCGTCCCCGGGTCCCACCGCGGCGGGTACCGGCGGCACGTGCGCGGCGCCGACGAGGACGGGCGCGGCGCACCCCTCACCCTGGCCGACCCGCCGCCGGACACCGCGTTCCAGCCGGTGCCGCTGCCCGCCGGACACGCGGTGGTGATGGACGTGCGCCTGGTGCACCGATCCGCGCCCAACACCACCCGTATGGCCCGTGTCGGGCTGAACGTCTGCTACGTCGCACCCGGCGGCGTGATCGTCTACCACGGGCAGCCGCCCCGCCTGCTCCCCGTGCGTGGCGCATAGCCCCGTCTGAACGTGCCCACCCCCACACCCGAAAGGAGAACGGGCATGACCACCACCAAGACGATGTACGAGGCGCCCGCCGAGGCGGTGACCCGCACTCGGGTCCTGATCGGCGAGGACGACGACCCGGCCCGCCGCGGCACCAAGACCCTCGTCGCCTGGTCGGACTGCCGCTACTACTGCCCCGACGAGGCGACCGTGAAGGCGTGCGTCGAGGCCATCCGCCAGTCCGACGAGCGGCTGCGGTCCCGGCCCGACGAGATGATGCTGTGGGACTGGCAGACCACCTGGTTCGAGCCCGACCCGGCCAACGAGCACGGCGGCGGCACCGTCCTGCTCGGGGTCGCCTGGTACGACCAGGAGTTCTACGAGGAGCGCCGCGACGCCTGGTTCGGGCGCATGCACCGCAAGGTGTACCAGGACATCGGCGTGCCGTTGGAGAACGTCGAGGTCACCCACTGGCGACGCGACTAGA
>NZ_BCQU01000140.1:0-10855 GCF_001552235.1 Actinomadura rubrobrunea NBRC 15275
AAATCACCGCGATACCGCGACCCCGCCACCAGCGCACCCAAATCCAGGGTGTACAGCTGCTTGTCCTTCAACGTCTCGGGCACCTCGCCCTTGACGATCTTCTGCGCCAGCCCCTCCACCACCGCGGTCTTACCGACACCCGGCTCACCGACCAGCACCGGATTGTTCTTCGTCCGCCGCGACAGCACCTGCATGACCCGCTCGATCTCCTTGTCACGACCGATCACCGGGTCCAACTTGCCCTCACGCGCCGCCTGCGTCAGATTCCGACCGAACTGGTCGAGGACCGCCGACGTCGCGGGGGCGGGTTCGCTGGCGCCGCCCGCGCCCGCGGGCTCCTTGCCTTGGTAGCCGTGCAGGAGCTGGATGACCTGCTGACGCACACGGTTCAGGTCGGCGCCCAGCTTCACCAGCACCTGAGCGGCCACACCCTCGCCCTCACGGATCAAACCCAGCAGGATGTGCTCGGTGCCGATGTAGTTGTGCCCCAGCTGCAACGCCTCACGCAGCGACAGCTCCAGCACCTTCTTGGCACGCGGAGTGAACGGGATGTGCCCCGACGGCGCCTGCTGACCCTGGCCGATGATCTCCTCGACCTGCTGCCGCACCGCCTCCAGACTGATCCCCAACGACTCCAGCGCCTTGGCCGCGACCCCCTCACCCTCGTGGATCAAGCCAAGCAGAATGTGCTCGGTGCCGATGTAGTTGTGGTTGAGCATCCTGGCCTCCTCCTGAGCCAGGACGACAACCCGCCGCGCGCGGTCGGTGAACCTCTCGAACATCTCGTCGCTCCTCGGGCGCCGGTTCCCTCAAGGAGGGGCTTCCTCCCCTTAGGAGTGCGTACCCCGCATTCAACCCCTTGTGGTTCACTGAACCTTCCTGCGTACGCCGCCAGCGAAATACTCTGCGACCTGAGACGGAGGTTCGGGCCAGGGGATTCGGGACACCGACGCCGATCGGTCGCGCAGCGGATATGCGTGTGCGCATTCTGTAATCGCCGCCACGGGCTGCCATTTTCGCGCGGGACGTTCATTCGGGTACGGCCGAGCCCGACGGCCGCCGCCCGTGCGGGGATCAGGGTTCGGGCACGGGGGTGGACACCGGGACGGCGACGAGGACCTCGGCGAGCGCGCGGACCACCGTGGCCGGAAGCAGGCCGCGGATGATGAGGTCCTCCGGGGAGGCGAACGGGCCCTGCGTCTCCCGCACTGTCACGATCAGCTTGGCGTGGTAGGGGTCGACGCCGGGCAGTCCCGCGAGGACGTGCTCGGGCACGGCGTTGAGGTCGACGAGCCCGCCGTCGTCGAACGTCCGCGGCAGGTCCGGCCGCCCGATGCGCAGTTCCCGGGCCACGTCGGGATGGCGGCCGACCAGGACGCGGGCCTGTTCGCGGCGCGCCCGCCGTTCGATCATCTCCACCACCGCCGGAGGCGGGACGGCCGCGACCTCGGGTGCGGGCGCGTCGGTCAGCAGCGCCAGGTGCACCATGCCGCCGAAGACGGTCGCGATGAAGGAGATGGCCGCGGGGACGCCGTACGGCGTGTTCCCCTCCTCATCGGCCGTGCCCATGATGGCCCAGAACGTGATGCTCAGCAGGAGGTAGCCGGTCGCCGCCAGCCAGAGGAAGCGGCTGCGGCGGCGTCCCGCGTAGTAGGCGACCAGCGCACAGGTGCCCGTGCCGAAGGTGAGCGGTGGAATCGCCAGCAGGATCAGCCGCTTCCACAACGGCGTCCGGCGGTACGGGTACGGCGTCGGCCCCGCGGCGAGGACGAAAGGCGAGAGCGACGCCGACGGGTACGGCGCGAAGGGGACCGGTGCGTACGGAACCTGTGCGTACGGAACCTGTGCGTACGGGATCTGTACGAAAGGGACCTGTGCCGGCGGGATCTGCGCCGGCGGGATCTGCGCGAAGGGCGCGGCGTGCGCCTGCGCCGCCGACGGTGCGGACGCGGGCGGCGCGGAGGGTGCGGAAGCGGGCGGCGCGTCGGCCGCCGCGGGAGCCGCCAGCGCGGGGTCCGCGCGCAGGATGCGCAGATGGAGCTGCTGCAGGCGGTCGCCGGGCTCGACCCCGAACTCGTCGATGAAGAACTCGCGGGCGTCGCGGTAGGCGGCCAGGGCCTCGGCCTGCCTGCCGCACCGGTAGAGCGCGAGCATGAGCAGGTAGCGCAGCTGCTCGCGGAGCGGGAAGTCGGCCACCAGACGGATCAGCTCGGGGACCAGCTCCGCGTGCCGTCCCTGGTCCAGCTCGATCTCTATGCAGGCCTCCAGGGCGGCCGCGCGTTCTTCCGCGTACCGTTCGCGGGCCGCGTCGAACACCGGACCGGTCAGCCCGGCCAGCACCGTGTCCCGCCACATCGCCAGGGCGGCGCGCAGCATGACGGCGGCCTGCGCGGGGTCGTCGCCGCGCACGGCCAAGGCCCGCCGGACGTCGCGCTGGAACGCCTCGGCGTCCAGGTCCTCCGGCGGGACGTGCAGCGCGTACCCCGCGGGCGTCAGGGTGATCAGCCGTCCGGGGCTGCGCGGGGAACGGTCGGGCTCCAGCACGCGGCGCAGGCCGGCCACGTACTTCTGCACGACGTTGGCTCCGTTGTCGGGCGGATCGTCGCCCCAGACCGCGTCCACGATCGCGTCCGTGGAGACCGGCCGGTTGGCGTTCAGCAGCAGCACGCCCAGCACCGCGCGCTGTTTGGCCGGCCCCAGGTCGAGCTCCTCGTCGTCCCGCCAGACCCGCAGCCGCCCCAGGATCTCGAACCGCAGCGACGGCGCGGTCACGGGCTTGTCTGCCACCGACATTCCTCCAGGTACCACCGCTGCGGCAGTGGGATCGCAGCCCCGCGGCAGTCGCCCCGCAGCGACCGCAGCGTAACGACAGTGGCCTCGCAGAGGCGACCGCATAACGTCTCCGCTGCGACACCGGCCCGGTGTCGTGACGGACCCGACCATGGGAGACCTCTGATGCGAAGGCACATGGGTGTCGTCTCGGCCCTTCTGACTGGGGCCGTGCTCGTCCTCACCGGCTGCGAACCGGCCGACGGGGGCAGGACGAGCGGGGGCGAGGCCGAGGCGTCCACCACTTCGGTTTCGCCCTCGCCGAGCGCCACGGCGACCGCCACGGCGAACGGCGTCGAGCGGTTGCGTCCCGCGCAGATCCTGGCCCGCGCCCGCGCGGCGACGCTCGCGGCGCGCTCGCTGCGCGTGCACGGCCGGGTCAAGCAGGACGGCGAGAAGATCAGTCTAGACCTGCGGTTCGACGGCCGGACGCGGGCGACCGGTGAGGTGACCATGAACGGCCAGCGCGCGTCCATCATCCGCACCGGCTCGGTCGTGTACTTCAAGGGCGACGACGCCTTCTGGAAGGCGGTGGCCGGCAAGGGCGCGGTGCAGCTTCTGGCGGGCAAGTGGCTGAAGGCCACCACCAAGGTCGAGGGGTTCGGCGAACTGGCCGAAATCGGCGACCGCAAGAAGCTCCTCGCCGAGATGCTGAAGGACGTCGGCGCCTTGACCAAGGCGGACGGGACGTCGCGCATCGGCGGCCGGGCGGCCTTGGCGCTGCGGGGTTCGGGAGGCCGGATCTACGTGGCGACGGAGGGCGAGCCCTATCTGCTCCGCCTGGACGGCGGGGCCGACGCCCGCGTGGATTTGTCGGCTTTCGACGAGCCGGTCACCGTCAAGGCCCCGCCCAAGGATCAGGTGGTGGACATCTCGGGGCTGGTATGACCGCGTCGCGCATCGGCGGCCGGGCGTCCCCTGGAGTTTGCAGTCGTGACGGACCCGACCATGGGAGACCTCTGATGCGTAGGCACATGGGCGTCGTCTCGGCCCTTCTGACGGGGGCTGTGCTCGTCCTCACCGGTTGCGAACCGGCCGATGGGGACAGGGCGAGCGGGGGCGAGGCCGAGGCGTCCACCGACTTCGGTTTCGCCCTCGCCGAGCGCCACGGCGACCGCCACGGCGAACGGCGTCGAGCGGTTGCGTCCCGCGCAGATCCTGGCCCGCGCCCGCGCGGCGACGCTCGCGGCGCGCTCGCTGCGCGTGCACGGCCGGATGAGGGATGGCGGCCAGAAGCTGGGTCTCGACCTGCGGTACGACGGTCGGACGCGGGCGGCCGGAGAGATGACCTTCAACGGCCAGCGCATGTCCATCATCCGCCTCGGCCGGGACATCTACTTCAAGGGCGACGAGGCCCTCTACATGGAGGTCGGCGGCAAGGCCGAGGGCAAGGCCATGGCGCAGCTTCTGGGAGACAAGTACGCGAAGGTCACTACCAAGGAGAAGGAGCTCGCCGAGCTGGCCGGCTTCTTCGATCGCAAGGAGTTCCTCGCCGAGATGCTGAAGGACACCGGCCCCTTGATCAAAGCGGGCGGGACGTCGCGCATCGACGGCCGGGCGGCCCTGGTGCTGCGCGGCGTGGGGGTCCGGATCTACGTGGCGACGGAGGGCGAGCCCTATCTGCTCCGCCTGGACGGCGGAGCGGACGGCCGCGTGGATTTGTCGGCTTTCGACGAGCCGGTCACCGTCAAGGCCCCGCCCAAGGATCAGGTGGTGGACATCTCGAAGCTGGAGTGACCCGTCGCGCATCGACGGTCGGGCGCCCGACCATGCATGGGAGACCTCTGATGCGTAGGCACATGGGCGTCGTCTCGGCCCTTCTGACGGGGGCTGTGCTCGTCCTCACCGGTTGCGAACCGGCCGATGGGGGCAGGGCGAGCGGGGGCGAGGCCGAGGCGTCCACCACTTCGGTTTCGCCCTCGCCGAGCGCCACGGCGACCGCCACGGCGAACGGCGTCGAGCGGTTGCGTCCCGCGCAGATCCTGGCCCGCGCCCGCGCGGCGACGCTCGCGGCGCGCTCGCTGCGCGTGCGCGGCCAGATCAGAGAGGACGGCGAGAGGGGCGATGTAGACCTGCGGTTTGACGGCCGGACGCGGGCGGCTGGAGAGATAACCATGGACGGCGGGCACGTGTCCATCATCTGCATCGACTCGGTCGTGTACTTCAAGGGCGACGACGCCTTCTGGAAGACGGCGGCCGGCAAGGCGGGCAAGACCGGCAAGGGCACGCCGCAGCTTCTGGGCGGCATGTGGCTGAAGGACACGGCGGAGGGGTTCGGCGAACTGGCCGAAACCGGCGACCGCAAGAAGTTCCTCGCCGAGACGCTGAAGGAAGCGGGCACCTCGATCAAGGTGGAGGGGACGTCGCGCATCGGCGGCCGGGCGGCCTTGACGCTGCGGGGTTCGGGGGGCCGGATCTACGTGGCGACGGAGGGCGAGCCCTACGTGCTCCGCGTGGACATCGGGGCGAAGGGCTACCTGGACCTGTCGGGTTTCGACGAGCCGGTCGCCGTCAAGGCCCCGCCCGAGGATCAGGTGGTGGACCTCTCGGAGCTGGAGTGACCGGTCGCGCGTCGGCGGCCGTCCCCTGGGGATTGCGGTTTGCGCAGGACGCCATGACAAGTGCGGCACATGCCGAAATCACCCTGCATGATCGGTAGCTGTCGCTACAGTGATCACTCGCAGGTCTCATAGGCGAGGGGATGCCATGGAAGTCCACCGGCTCACCGCCTCCGGCGGCGGTTCCCTGGAGACGATGGCGGTCGAACCGCTCCTCACCCGCGACTACGACTCCCGGCCCTCGCTGGTGTACGAGCGGCTGCGCGCCAAGTACGGGCCGGTCGCGCCGGTGGACCTGCTGGGCGTGCCGGTGTGGCTGGCCCTGGGCTACTCGCAGGTCCTGGAGGTGCTGCGCAACCAGCGCGGCATCTGGAGCAAGCGGCTGAGCGACTGGACCGCGCTGGCCGAGGGGCGGGTGCCGCGCGACTGGCCGCTGCTGCCCGCGCTGGAGGTCAACCATGTGATCTTCCAGGAGGGGGACCGGCTGCGGTCGCTGCGGGCGGCCTACTACGAGGCGCTCAAGCCGTTCCAGGACGCCGCGCACCCCCAGGGCCGGCAGCTGCGCGACGCCATCAGCCGCAGCGCCGACGAGCTGATCGACGTGATGACCGAGGGGGGCGGCCGCACCGGCTTGGTCGACCTGTGCGCCCAGTACGCCCGGCCGCTCCCGCTCATGGTCGTCGACCACCTGCTCGGCTTCCAGAGCGGCCGCGGCGACGAGGTCCTCATGGACATGTGGCGGGTGCTGGACGCCGGCCCCGACTCCGCCGCCGCGCTGGAGCGGCTGCTGGCCGCGCTGAGCGAGCTCGGCGCGGCCAAGATGGCCCGTCCCGGCGACGACTTCCCGTCCTACCTGCTGGCCGCGTACCCCGAGCTGACCGTCGACGAGCTGTCGCGCGAGCTGATGATGCTGGTGGGCGTGACCGGCGACCACACCGGGGTGCTGATCGGCAACACCATCGCCGAGGTCATCACCGCCGACTCCGGCGCCCGCGACAGCCTGTCCATGGGCATGCTCCGCGAGACGGTGAACCGGGTCGCGATGGTGAACCCGCCCATGGCCAACCTGACCTTCCGCTGCCCGACGGTGGACACCCGGCTCGGCGACTTCACCATCGCCGCGGGCGAGCCGGTGTTCCTGTCGGTGGCGGCCGCGCACCACGACCCGGCGTTCGCCGGCAGCATGCACTCCGACTCGGTGATCAGCTCCCGGGCGCACCTGGCCTGGGGCGCCGGGCCGCACGAGTGCCTGGGCCGGGAACTGGCCACCACCATCGTCACCATCGCCATCAGCCGGCTGTTCACCCGGTTCAGCAGCCTCGCCCTGACCCTGCCCGCCGACCAGCTCCCCTGGCGCTCCTCGCCGCTGATGCGCGGGCTGCGGTCGCTGCCGGTGCAGTACGAGCTGGCCGAGGGCGCGGTGCCGGCCGCGCCGCCCGCGTCCCGTCCGGCGGAGGCGTCCGCCCCGTCTGCGCCCGCAGCGGACGGAGGCGGGGAGACGGCGCGTCCTTCGCTGTGGCGCTTCCTGCGCAGCCTGCGCCGCGGCGGCCGCTGACCCCTCCCAGGGGCACCCGACGATCTTGGCGAACACCGTCCTAGGTGACCGCATCCGGCCAAGTCGCGACTTTCTCGGTCAAGTGCCGACAAGGCAGCGGCATGACGACCTTGCGGTGACACGGCATTTTCGCAGTGTTGCCAGAGTCGGTCAGATCATTGGTCAACTTCTTCGTCTTGTGCGGGGTTAACCGGTGCCCGCAAGATCCAAGTCACTCAGGACACCTCACCCGGAGGCGTCCTGATCTGTTGGGAGGCACAGTGAGGATGCGACCCATCCACCCCGCCACTGTCGTCGGAGCAACCGTTCTCGCCGCGGCGACCGCCCTGGTCGCCGCCCCGTCCGCGAGCGCCGCCCCCGCCGCGCCCGCGGCGCCGCAGGCCCAGCCGGATCCCGGACGCCTCGCGACCACCCTGTCGCAGCGGCTCGGCACCAAGTCGGCGGGCTCCTACATCGACCAGGGCACCGGCAAGCTCGTCGTCACGGTCACCGACGCCGCGTCCGCCGAGCAGGTGCGCGCGGCCGGGGCCGTCCCCCGCACCGTCGCCCGCGACGGCGCCGCCCTCGAGCGCGTCACCAAGTCCCTGGAGAAGTCGGTGACGGTGCCCGGCACCGCGTGGGCCGTCGACCCGGTGACCAACAAGGTCGTGCTGTCGTACGACGACTCGGTCACCGGCGCCAAGCTCGACGCGGTGCGCAAGGCCGCCGCCAAGCACGGCGACGCCGTCCGGCTGGAGCACGTCTCCGGAACCTTCCGTCCCCTCATCGCGGGCGGCCAGGCCATCTACGCCTCCGGCGGGCGCTGCTCGCTCGGCTTCAACGTCCGCAGCGGCAGCACCTACTACTTCCTGACCGCCGGGCACTGCACCAACATCGGCGCGACCTGGTACGCCAACTCCAGCGGCAGCACGGTGCTGGGCACCCGCGCGGGAAGCAGCTTCCCGGGCAACGACTACGGCATCGTGCGCTACACCAACAGCTCGATCTCCAAGACCGGTGACGTGTACCTGTACGGCGGCGGGTACCAGGACATCACCTCCGCGGGCAACGCCGTCGTCGGGCAGTCGGTCCGCCGCAGCGGCAGCACCACCGGCGTGCGCAGCGGCACGGTCACCGCGCTCAACCAGACCGTCCGCTACGCCGAGGGCACGGTGTCGGGCCTCATCCGCACCAACGTGTGCGCCGAGCCCGGCGACAGCGGCGGCCCGCTGTTCTCCGGCTCGATCGCGCTCGGTCTGACCTCCGGCGGCAGCGGCAACTGCACGACCGGCGGCACGACGTTCTTCCAGCCCGTGACCGAGGCGCTCAGCGCGTACGGGGTCAGCGTGTACTGATCGTGAGGGTCCGGTGAGCGCGGACCCTGATCGTGAGGGTCCGGTGAGCACGGACCTCCCGTGACCGCGCGTGCGACCGGGGCCGGGCGGAGCCTCCGCCCGGCCCCGCGTCGTGCGTCAGGCCCGCGCGGTCTCCCGCGGGGTCAGGTTCATGCGGATGTCCTCCTTCGCCCACAGGACGAAGCGCTCGATCGGGGTGACCGTCTGCCCCGGCGCCAGCTCGAACCGGAACCGCTTCAGCAGAATCGCCAGCACGAGCTCGGCCTCCACCATGGCGAGGGTCGAGCCCTCGCAGCTGCGCGGCCCGATGCCGAACGGGATGTAGGCGAGCCGGGGCCGCCCCGCCGACGCCTCGGGAGTGAAGCGCTCGGGGTCGAACTTCTCGGGGTCGGGCCAGTACTCAGGGTTAAGGTGAACGGCCCAGAACGGGTAAAAAATGGTCGTTCCGGCCGGGACGGTGTACTCGCCGAGCGTGATGTCCTCGGTGGCCTCGCGGGCGCCGTACGGCCCGGGCGGGTACAGCCGCATCGTCTCGCGGACGACCATGTCCAGGTACGTCAGGCGCTTGAGGTCGGCGTACTCGGGGACGGCGCGGTCGCCGAGCACCCGGTCGACCTCGGCGGCGGCGCGTTCGGCCGCCTCCGGGTGCTTGGCCAGCAGGTACAGCGTCCAGGAGATGGCGACGCCGGTGGTGTGGTGGGCGGCCAGCATCGTCATCAGCACCGTGTCGCGGATGCGCGCGGGCGACTGGCCCGCCGCCGACAGGGCCGCCACCAGGTCGCTGCGCTCGGCCTCGCCGTCCGTGACGCCGCGGGCCCGGTGGGCCTCGAGCACCCCGTCGACGACGGAGCGCAGGTAGGCGAGCGCCTCGTCGGCGCGCCGGCGGTCCTTCTCGTCCCCCTGGTACTGCCGCTCCAGGTATTCGGTCAGCACGGTCTCGAAGGCCGCGACGACCCGTCCGGCGGTCTCCTCGGACTC
The DNA here is from genome assembly GCF_001552235.1 of Actinomadura rubrobrunea NBRC 15275. NCBI lineage: Bacteria > Bacillati > Actinomycetota > Actinomycetes > Streptosporangiales > Thermomonosporaceae > Actinomadura > Actinomadura viridilutea. Next base: position 9,255 of record NZ_BCQU01000140.1, read on the forward strand.
CAGGCCGCTGCCCAGCGCGTAATGGCAGATCATGCGCAGCGACAGCTCGGCCAGGTCATGCTGGAGCGCGATCGGCCCGTCGGCGGCGCGCTCGGCCCACCGGTCGGCCAGCTCGGAGGCCAGGGCGGTGAACCGGGCGAAGTGCGCCTCGTGGGACGGGCGTCCGGCCAGCACCGACAGCATCACCCGGCGCCACGGGATGTGCTCCTCGGCGGGGATCGTCTGCAGGTTGCCCGACTCCTGCAGCGGGGCCAGGAACTCGAACAGCTTGTCCGGCCGCTTGTTGATCTTCGCGGTGGCCTCCAGCAGCACGGGGTCGGCCACCGACACCGCCTGGTCCACGCCCGGCAGCGGGAACCGCACCACCGGGCCGTACTCGGCGTGCAGCTTCAGCTGGTAGTTGTGCAGCCCGCCCGCCGCCACGACGGCCTCGGCGCCGTCCTGGTCCGCGGGCGGCCCGGGGATCTCCGCCAAGCCGTCGCCTCGTCGCATGACGCTCCTCCCGTGCGCGACTCCGGTCGGTGGGGGCCGGCGGCGCGCGTCCCGGGGGACGTCCGCCCGTCGGGACGGGGCGGCGCAGGAGCCGCGGCGGCGGCCGTTTCCCACGTCGGGGTCGCGGTGTTCGGTCCTCCGAGTGAATCGCTATGCTTCATGATCTCAGGTATTTCGCGAGCCATGGCGGAAGTTCCGGAAAAGCACCGTCGCGCAGACCGGGAGAGGATTCTGGACACGGTCGATCCGCGGACGCCCAACGTCCCCCGCATGTACGACTATCTCCTCGGCGGCAAGGACAACTACGCCGTCGACCGAGAGGCCGTCGCGGAGGTCGTGCGTCGCGCGCCCGACACGCCCTACATGGCGCGGCAGAACCGCGCCTTCCTCGGCCGCGCCGTGCGCTTTCTGGCCGCGTCCGGCATCCGGCAGTTCCTGGACATCGGCTCCGGCCTGCCCACCCAGGGCAACGTGCACGAGATCGCCCAGGGGGTCGCCCCCGACTCCCGCGTGGTGTACGTCGACGTCGACCCGGTGGTGCTGACCCACGGGCGCGCGCTGCTGGCCGGACGGCCCGGCGTGGCCGTCATCCAGGGCGACGCCCGGCGCCCCGAGGAGATCCTCGCCGCCCCCGAGCTGCACGGGCTCATCGACCTGGAGCAGCCGGTGGCCGTGCTCATGCTCGCGGTGCTGCACTTCATCGACGACGTCGACGACCCGCACGGCATCGTCGCCCGGTTCCGCGACGCCATGGCCCCCGGCAGCTACCTGACCGTGACCCATGTGACCGGCGACTTCGACACCGACGGCCGCGTCCGGGAGGCCGCCGCGGCCTACGAGTCGGCCACCTCGCAGATCACCCTCCGCGGCCGCGCGGACGTGCTGCGCCTGTTCGACGGCTTCGAGCTGGTCGACCCGGGCCTGACCACGCTGGCCCTGTGGCGGCCCGACCCCGGCGAGAGCCTGCCGCCCGACGCCGACCGCCAGTGGTGCTACGCCGGCGTCGGCCGCAAGATCGACTAGCTGTACTGACCATGGACGTTGGTGACGGCGACACGGCTGGATGATCTTGAAATGGGGAGGACCTCCTGGCGTGGTGTGGAGCTACC
>NZ_BCQU01000141.1:0-10714 GCF_001552235.1 Actinomadura rubrobrunea NBRC 15275
CATGGCGACCGCCGCGGGCGCCACCGTCGCCGCGATCGGCGCCGCGGCCGCCATCCGCCGCGCCCGGCGCCGCCGCCGCTGAGCGGCCTCGCGGACCTGCGCGAACGCAAAGGACCGGGCGCCGCCCCCGAAAGGGCGCGCGCCCGGTCCTTCTCCCGTGTGGACGCCGTCCTCAGCGGATCAGCCGCCGGGCGGCGGAGACCCGGACGGGGACGGGCTCCCCGACGGCGTCGGGCTGCTCGACGGCGTCGGGCTGCTCGACGGCGACGGCTGCGGACCGGCGCCCGCGGACCGCTGGACCGAGGCCAGGGCGTTCTGCGCGTCCTTGATCCGCTTCCAGGCGTCGCCCATCCCGGCGAAGTCGCCCTCCCGCTGCGCCTTCTCGAAGTCGGCGACCGCGTCCCGCAGCTCGTTGATCGCGCGCTGCGCCTCCGCGGTGAGCTGACCGGCCTGCTGGTCGGGGTCCTGCTGGTCGCGGTCCTGCTGCCCGCGGTCCTGCTGGTCGCCGGACGGCGGGGCGGGCGCGGTGCTCTCGCCGAACAGCTTGTCCAGCGCCTCGTCGAGGGTGTCGGCCGACGCGATCCGGTCGCCGAACCGCACCAGCACCTGCCCGAGCAGCGGATACGGCTGCTGCTCCTCGCCGCCCGCGGCCATCGCGTACATCGGCTCGACGTACAGCAGCCCGCCCGCGAACGGGATCGTCAGCAGGTTGCCGGCGATCGTCCGGGTGTTGCCGAGCCGCAGCCGGTTCAGCGTCTCCTTGACCTGCTGGTCGGTCTCGAAGGAGTTCTGCACCTGGCCGGGGCCCTGGGTGGGCGGCGTCCGCGGCGTCTGCAAGATCGTGATCTTGCCGTAGTCCGGGCCGGGCTCGGAGTTCACCGACATGAACGCCGCCAGGTTCGGGTTGCGGCGCGGGTTGAACACCGTCGTCAGCGCGAACTGCTCGGTGCTGCCGCCGGGCATCCGCAGGCTCTGGTAGTACGGCGGCTGGCGGCGGCCCCTGGCCGACGGGTCCTCCGGCACCTCCCAGAAGCCCTCGGCGTTGTAGAACGCCGACGGGTCCGTCACGTGGTACTTCGCCAGCACCTGGCGCTGCACCTTGAACAGGTCCAGCGGGTAGCGGAAGTGGCTCTCCAGCTCCGGCGGGATGCTGCTGCGCGGCTTCACCGTCCCCTTGAAGACCTTCATCCAGGTCTTGGCGACGGGGTCCTCGGTGTCCCACTGGTAGAGGGTCACCGTGCCGTCATAGGCGTCCACCGTCGCCTTGATGGAGTTGCGCATGTAGTTGATCTGGTCGTTCGCCTGCCGCGCCACCGCCGACCGGGTGTCGGTGATGGTGTCGCGGGTGGCGTCGCCCAGGCTCATCCGCTCGGAGTACGGGTAGTTGTTGGACGTGGTGTAGCCGTCCACGATCCAGACGATGCGGCCGCCCACCACCGCCGGGTAGGGGTCGCCGTCCAGGGTCAGCCACGGCGCCGCCCGCTGCACCATCTCCCGCGGCGACCGGTTGTAGAGGATCTTGGCGTTGTCCTTGATCGCCCCGGACAGGAGCAGGTTCTTCTCCTGGAACTTGGTCGCGTACAGCAGCTTGCGGAAGAACGAGTCGATCGGCACGCCGCCTTTGCCCGCGTAGGTGGTGCTCGCCTGCCCGTCCTCGCTGTTGTCGGGGTAGTTGAGCTCCTGCTGGCCGCGGCCGCCCACCACCGAGTAGAGGGGCGAGTACTCGCCGAAGTAGATCTCCGGGCGGTCCAGCTTGATCTGCGAGGCGGTGCTGACCGGCATGTCCTTGGTGAGGAACTCCGGCACGCCGCCCTGCGCGAACCGGTCGCCGTACGCCGACACGAACCCGTAGCCGTGGGTGTAGACCATCCGGTCGTTCACCCAGCTGCGCTGGCCCGCCGGGGCCCGGGACAGCTCCCGCAGCGCCACCACCGCCGCGACCGTCCGGTCGCCGACCTTGTAGCGGTCGACGTCCAGCGAGTCGGGGAACCGGTAGAACGGCCGGACCCGCTGCAGCTGCTGGAACGTCGGGCCGACCACGGCCGGGTCGAGCAGCCGCACGCCCTTCAGCTCGTCGGCCGCCCGGCGCAGCCGGCCGGGGTCGCTCTCGGGCCGCCCGCCGTACGGGACGACCTGGGCCTGCTCCACCCCGTACGCCTTGCGGGTGAACCGGATGTTGCGCTCGATGAACTGGCGCTCCTTGGCCTGCTCGTCCGGCCGCACCTGGAACTGCTGGATGAGCAGCGGGTACACCCCGCCGACCAGGATCGCCGACAGCACCAGCAGGGTGAAGCCGACGCCGGGCAGCATCATCCCGCGCCGCACGATGTTGCCGACGAACATCGCGGCGCAGATCACCGCGATCACCGCCAGGATCGTCTTGGCCGGCAGCAGCGCGTTGACGTCGGTGTAGGACGCGCCGGTCGTCACGCCGCGTTCGGAGTGCACCAGCCCGTACCGGTCGTACCAGTACGCCACCGCCTTCAGCAGGATGAACAGCCCCACCAGCACCGACAGATGGGCGCGAGCGTGCGGGCTGGCCTTGTCGCCCGGCCCCTGCAGCCGCAGCCCCCCGTACAGGTAGTGGACGGCCACCGCCGCCAGCAGCGACAGGATCACGGTGGCGAACACCACGCCCAGCACCAGCCGGATGAACGGGTAGGTGAAGACGTAGAACGACACGTCCCGGTGGAACTGCGGGTCCTTCACACCGAACGGGGTGCGGTTGAGGAACGCCAGCACGACCGGCCACTGGCCGGCCACCGAGGACCCCGCCAGCAGTCCCAGCAGGCCCAGCAGCACGCCGGTGATGAGCCGCCGCCGCGGGTCCACCACCGCGCGGTAGCGCTCCAGCCCCTGCTGCTCCACCGACAGCGGCCGGTACGGCGGGCGCAGCCGGTAGGCGACCACCATGTTGGCGCCGACCACCAGCGCGACCAGCAGGCCGGTCCCGACGAACAGAAGGATCTTGGCCCACAGCTGGGTCGTGTAGACCTTCGAGAAGTGGATCGAGCGATACCACAGCAGGTCGGTGTAGACCGACGTGAAGACCAGGAACGCGACCAGCAGCACGGCCAGCGTCACCAGAACCGGCAGCACCAGCCGGGTCCGGCCCGTGCCGAGCCGTCGCCCGAACCCGGGTGTCCGGAACGTCAAGGGCGGCCCCTCCGTTCAAGGTGTCGTCCCCACCGGCGACCTGCCGGTGCTGTTTAAGCAACTTATCGAGTCGGCCGCCGGTTCCCGCACCTTGTACGACAGGTATTTCTTGTTAATACGCGCGAGGGAACGCGATCCGCGCATGCATGGTCGCGTAGCGTGACGCGGGGGCTTTGGGAGCGAGCACGCCGCCGGCACGGGAAGATGGACCTGTGAGCAGTCTTCTCGAAGAAGTCGTCCTGGACCTGGAGCGCCACTCGGCGCAGGAGGGCTGGGACGCCCCGCCCAAGCTGTACGCGCTCGTGCGCAGCTCCGAGCTGCGCCGCGCGGAACCCGAACTGGCCGAGCGGCTCGGCCTGGCGCCCGACGTGGAGACCCTCGCCGCCCTGGAGCAGGAGGCGCTCCCCGACCGCGGCACCGTGGAGGAGTCGCTGGCCGCCATCGTCTGGCCGGAGGCGGTCGAGGGCTGCGCCCTGGTGATCGAACGGGTGGTGCTGCCGCAGGAGGCCGAGCAGGACATCCCCGAGGACGAGGAGGAGGCCCTCGCCTGGGCCGCCGAGCACCCCGACCGCGAGGACGTGCGGATGGTGGTCGGCGTGCTCCGCGACGGCAGCCGCCACGCGGCGCTGCGGCTGCGCCGCCACGACTCCGACGACCAGGTCCTGGACGGCCCCGACCTGGTGCCCGGCCTGGCCGACGCGCTCATCGCCACCTTCGAACCCGACGAGCCCGAGCCCGCCTGAGCCCCGTCCGTCCTCCAGGACCGCAACCGGGGTGCACTCCAGGCGAACCGGGCGTGTCCCGCGAGCGGTAACCTGCGGAACGTGAGCGACGTCATCAGGCTGGCCGCGATCCGCGACACTCCGCTGTCGGTCGGCGAGGTCTTCGACGCCGTCCGCGATCCCGCCGCCGGCGGGACGGCCGTGTTCGTCGGCACGGTCCGCGACCACGACCACGCCCGCGCGGTCAGCCGGCTGGCCTACAGCGCCCACCCCACCGTGGAACGCGAGCTGCGCACGGTGATGGAGAAGGTCGCCTCCGACTTCCCCGTCAAGGCGCTGGCCGCCGTGCACCGGGTGGGGGACCTGGAGATCGGCGACCTGGCCGTGGTGGTGGCCGCGTCCTGCGCGCACCGCGCCGAGGCGTTCGACGCCTGCCGCAGGCTCATCGACGACCTCAAGACCCAGGTGCCGATCTGGAAGCACCAGACCTTCGCCGACGGCGGCGACGAATGGGTCGGGGCCTGCTGACCGGGCGGCGGAGGCCGACGCCGGCGCCCGCGCCCGCCGGACGCCCGCTCCCCGGACACGGCCCGCACGACCATCCGACCGCCCTTCCGGCGGCCGCTTGACACGAGGAGCCAAGGAGCCGCACATGTCGTCTCGCCGCGCGGTCACCCTCGCCGTCGCCACCGCGCTGATCATGGTGCTGGCGCTGGTCGGGTCGCTGCTGCCGGTGCCGTACGTCGCGCTGATGCCCGGTCCGACCAGCAACACGCTCGGCGAGAACGACAAGGGCGAGGAGCTGGTCAAGATCGAGGGCCGCCGGGTGTACCCCGACTCGGGACACCTGAACTTCACCACCGTCACCTACCGCGGCGGCCCGGGCTCCCGCATCGACCTGTTCACCGCCCTGCGCGGCTGGCTGGACGGCGACGTCGCGGTCGTCCCCGAGGAGACGATCTTCCCGCGCAACGAGTCGCAGAAGCAGGTGGACGAGGAGAACACCCGGCAGATGCGCGACTCGCAGCAGACCGCCCAGGCCGCCGCGCTGCGCGAGCTGAAGATCCCGGTGTCCACCCGGATCGTCGTCGAGTCGGTGCAGAAGGGCCGCCCCGCCGACGGCAAACTGCGCCCCGGGGACGAGCTGGTCGCCGTCGACGGCACCCGCGTGAGCCGCGTCGGCGTCGCCACCCGGCTGATGGGCAAGCGCAAGGTCGGCGACCCGGTCACGGTGACGGTCCTGCGCGGGGGCGCCGAGCAGCGGGTCACCCTGGCGACCACAGCGGCCGAGGACGAGCCCGACCGTCCGGTCGTCGGCATCGTGCTGTCCGAGCAGTTCAAGTTCCCCTTCAAGGTCACCATCAGCGTCGGCGACGTCGGCGGCCCCAGCGCGGGCCTGATGTTCTCGCTGGCGATCGTGGACAAGCTCACGCCGGGCTCGCTCACCGGCGGCAAGTTCATCGCCGGCACCGGCACCATCAGCCCCGACGGCCGCGTCGGCCCCATCGGCGGCATCCAGCAGAAGATGATCGCCGCCCGCCGGGCGGGCGCGACCGTCTTCCTCACGCCCGCGGACAACTGCTCCGACGCCGTGAAGGCGCGTCCCGACGGCCTCCGCCTCGTCCGCACCGAGACCCTTCACGGCGCCATCGAGGCCCTCAACACCCTCAACTCCGGCAAGGGCAAGGTGCCGACCTGCAACTGACCCGCGTCCGGGCGTCCTGAGCTTCGGGCACCGCGTCCCGGCGAGCACGGGCCCGAGACCCGTGCCCGACCTGCGCGTTCGAACGAGCCGGGCGACGCGCGCGGTCGCCGATTTGGCTGATCTTCCGCGATGCCCTAAAGTGAGAGCGTCGCCGCGGGGTGGAGCAGTTCGGTAGCTCGCTGGGCTCATAACCCAGAGGCCGCAGGTTCAAATCCTGCCCCCGCTACTAGGGAGAGGCCCTTGTTCGCGGATTGCTCGCGAACAAGGGCCTCGTCGTTGTTTCTCGCCAGAGACGACGCCTCTTCGGCACGGTTCGCAGAACTCTCCGCGGGCTCCACGGCGGTGCCCTGCCGTCGGCGGCGATGGTGATCTTCGAGTTGAGGTCGCCATGGTCCGGCGGGCGCCTGAAAGAGGCGGCCGAAGTCGTGCGGTCGGACCAGTGCATCACGGGCGAGCCATCGCCCAGCAGTCGCCCTGACGGTCGTAGGCCAGGCGGACCGCAGTTGTCGGCCCGTCCCGAAGGCGGCGCTGCCGGATGTCGCCGCGGTCCGTGTCGACGACCGACGAGTCCGCCCCCGCGACGGTCATGGAACCGATGGCGCGCCGAATTTCCAGTCGTTGGCCATAACCGGCTCCACGATCTCGTCCGCCGAAACTGGCATATGTGAACAAAGCTCAAGTTCGCACATTGACCATGTGACACGTCTCATATGACGATCTCCTCGCTGCTCGAGGAGGGCCGCGCGCGCTCCCGGCGGGGCTCCTCGAGAACCCCCCATTCGCTGGAGGCGCTGTGAGGAGCAGAACACTCTCCGCGGCCGCCGCGCTGTCCCTCGGAGCGGGACTGCTGGTCGCCACGCCGGCGGCCGCCGCACCGGACCGGACACGCGACCGCGACGCCATCGAAGTCTTCACCGGCGAACTCACCGCGGGCCAGTTCAGGAAGCTGCAGGCCCTCGGGCTCGACCACGAGGACATCGCGCACGGCCGTCCGTCGGGCGGCAAGATCCCGATCGAGGTCACGATGAGCCGGGCGCAGGGCGAGGCGCTGCGCGCCAAGGGCGTCCCGCTCCGGCTCAAGACGATCAAGGGCCAGACCGCGAGCCAGCGGGCGCGGACGCTCGCCGAGAACGGCTCGGTGTACCGCCCGTACTCGGGGCCCGGCAACATCCGCGAGGAGCTCGTCAAGACGGCGGCGGCCCACCCGCACATCGCCAAGGCCGTCGACATCGGCCGCTCGCTGCAGGGCAAGCCGATCACCGCCGTCCGGGTGACCAAGGGCGCCCGGCACTACCCCATGCGCGGCCCGCGCCCGGCCGTGGTCTACCAGGGCACCCAGCACGCCCGCGAGTGGATCACGACGGAGAACGTGCGCCGCCAGCTCCACTACTTCCTGGACAACTACGGGAAGAACCCGGAGATCACCAAGCTCGTCGACACCACGGACCTGTGGTTCATCCCCGTCATCAACGTCGACGGCTACGACCTGACCTTCACGCCCGGCAACCGGTTGTGGCGCAAGAACGCGCGCGACAACGACGGCGACGGCAAGCTCACCACCGCCGACGGCGTCGACATCAACCGCAACTTCCCCTACAAGTGGGGTTACGACAACGAGGGCTCGTCCCCGTCGCCCGACAGCCAGACCTACCGCGGGGCCGCGCCCGGCTCGGAGCCGGAGACCAAGGCGCAGGACGCCTTCGTCCGGCGGGTCCGGCCCACGTACATGATCAACTACCACTCGGCCGCGGAGCTGCTGCTGTACGGCGTCGGCTGGCAGCAGCAGACGCCCAGCCCGGACGACCAGATCTTCCAGGCGCTGCTCGGCGACGACGACAAGCCCGCCGTCCCCGGCTACGACCCGGACCTCGGCGCCGAGCTGTACATCACCAACGGCGACACCGACGGCCACATGGCGGAGCGGTACGGGACGCTGACGTTCACGCCGGAGATGTCGACCTGCCAGACGGCCAGCAACGTCGACCCGAACGACCAGTGGAAGCCCGAGGACTGCGCCAGCGTCTTCAACTTCCCGGACGACGAGAAGCTCATCCAGCAGGAGTTCGCCAAGAACCTCCCGCTGGCGATCGCCACGGCGAAGTCGGCGCACACCCCTGACCGGCCCGTCTCCGTCGTCGGCAAGACGACCCCCGACCTGGTCGTGGACGCCTTCGACGTCTCGCACGGCAGGACCCAGCCGGTGGCGGTCATCGCCCGCCGCTCGCTGAAGAACCTCACGCTGCGCTACCGCGTCAACGGCGGCCGCGCCCGCTCCGCACCGGTCCGCGAGTGGAAGGGCGGCGAGCGGTACGGCGATGAGGGCCGCAACTACTACGCCGAGTACCGCGGGACGGTCCGCGGCACCAAGCCCGGGGACCGGGTGGAGGTCTGGTTCGAGGCCCGCAAGAAGCACACGAAGGTCTCCAGCCAGAAGTTCACCTACAAGGTGGCCCACGACATCGGCGGCGACGTCCTGGTGCTCGCAGCCGAGGACGTCACCGGCGCCAGCCCCTCGCAGGGCGCGACGGAGGCCAAGTACGCCGACGCGTACGTCAAGGCCCTGAAGGCCAACGGCTACCACCCCGACGTCTATGACGTCGACAAGAACGGCCGCAAGGCGCCGCACCACCTGGGCGTGCTGAGCCACTACAAGGCCGTCGTCTGGGAGACCGGCGACGACATCATCCCGCGCGCCGAAGGGCAGCCGGCCGGCACCGCGGCCAAGCTCGCCTTCGACCTGGAGCTGAGCGTCCGCGACTACCTCAACGAGGGCGGCAAGCTGCTGTTCACCGGCAAGTACGCCGGCTTCGCGCAGGGCGCCGACGGGGCGTACTTCTACGAACCCGACGTCCCGGCCCAGCCGGAGTGCACCCAGCTCTCCGACCCGCCGTGCCTGCCGCTGTTGAACGACTTCCTGCAGTACTACCTGGGCGCGTACAGCTACGTCAGCGACGGCGGCACCGGCCAGGACGGCAAGCCGTACCCGGTCAAGGGCGCCGGCGGGGCCTTCACCGGGTTCCAGGGGACGCTGAACGGCGGAGACTCGGCGAACAACCAGGACCACACCGCGTCCTTCCTGAGCACGTCCAGCTTCCTGCCGAAGGACCGGTTCCCGCAGTTCGCCACCGAGGCGCCGATCAAGTGGGATCGGCCGGGCGGCGCCCCGTACGACCCGCGCACCGGCAGCTGGTACGCCTACAGCGGCCAGGCCGACGTGTCGTACAAGCGCCTCACCCGCACCATCGACCTGACCGGCAAGAGCAGCGGGACGCTGACCTTCCAGACCTCGTACGAGACGGAGGCCGACTGGGACTTCTTCTTCGTCGAGGCGCGCACGGAAGGCCAGGACGACTGGACGACCCTGCCCGACGCCAACGGCCACACCCGGCAGGCCACCGGCCAGAGCTGCGCCTCGGGGTGGCGCACGCTCCACCCGCACCTGAACCACTACCAGGGACAGGACTGCTCGCCCACCGGGACCACCGGCGCCTGGCACGCGGCCACCGGTAAGTCCAACGGCTACCAGGAATGGTCGATCGACCTGTCGGCGTACGCCGGCAAGAAGGTCGAGGTGTCCATCACCTACGTCAGCGACTGGGCCACCCAGGGGCTGGGCGTGTTCGTGGACGACGTCAAGGTCACCGCGGACTCGGAGACGATAGCCGAGACCTCCTTCGAGACCGACCTGGGCGGCTGGACGGTCGCCGGCCCGCCCGAGGGCTCGTCCCCCGCGGCCAACGACTGGTCCCGCAGCCAGCGTGCCTTCGAGGAAGGCGCCGGCGTCGTCACCAAGGACACCGTCTACGTCGGCTTCGGCCTCGAAGGACTGTCCACCAAGGCCCGCAACGACTTCGTCAAGCGGGCCATGCGGCACCTCCTGTAAATCCCTCCTGATGTGAGTGCGGCCCGTCCGGCGTCCCCGGGCGGGCCGCACTCACATCCGAGCACAGTCGGCCGCCCGCAGCAGGATGCCGCGCACTGCATGGGCGGCACCCCCACGCCGCCCCGACTCATCCACGAAACTGCGGCGGCCGCCCTGTCTGCGCGTCCAAGTTGTCGCGATTTCCCGTTTTCGGCGCGTCCTGTCTCCACGTGACCGCCGCAGCATTCGCAATCACCATACGTAGTCGATTGACTTCATATAGTGTCGATGCATGCCCTCCAGCCGTCATGAAGCACTTTCGGAGATGTTCCGGCATCGTCCGGCACTCGCCGCCGATGTCCTCGAAGGAGCCTTGGGTCTCGAGCTTCCGGGGTATAGGGATGCCCGCCTGAGGTCGGAGAACATCACCGATGACCGCCTAGCCGAACTCCGCGCGGACGCCGTGATCGAGTTCTGGGAGGAGAAGCGGCAGTTCGCAGTGATCGTCGAGGTGCAGCTCGACCGTGACCGCGACAAGCACTTCAGCTGGCCCGCCTACATGATGGGATTACGCGCCCGCCTGCGGTGCCCGGTCATCCTGCTGGTGGTCTCGCCCGACCAGGGCACGGCCGCCTGGTGCGCCCGAACGCTGGATCTCGGGCACCCCGGCATGGCGCTGACGCCTCTCGTCATGGGCCCGCGCGAGGTCCCGTACGTCACCGACCCCGATCAGGCCGCGCGCGTTCCGGAGCTCGCCATCCTGTCCGCCCTCGCCCACGGTGCCGGTCCCGGGGGCATGGAGGTGGTGGCCGCGCTCCCGGACGCTTACGCCGCGCTCGATCCCGATCACCGTGCGCTCTACCATGACCTTGTCGCAGCGGTGCTTCCCGAAGCCGTCCGACGCCACCTGGAGACCAGGATGAAGCTGAAGAACTACGAGTTCCAGAGCGATTTCGCCCGCCACTACTACGGACGCGGCAAAGCCGAGGGCATGGCCGAGGGGAAGGTCGAGGGGAAGGTCGAGGGCGAAGCCGAGATGATTTTGACGGTGCTGGCCGCTCGTGGTGTGGAGGTGTCGGACGAGGTTCGGGCGCGCATCCGCAGCTGCACGGATCTGGAAGTGCTCAAGGAGTGGGGGCGACGGGCTGCCACGGCCGAGTCCATTGACGATCTCCAGCTCGATCCAGCGTCCGATCATTGACCAGCCGCGGCGTGGCACTTTCTCGGGGTCGGAGCCGATCTGCACCGGTCCCGGCTCGGTGGCATCGT
>NZ_BCQU01000142.1:0-10588 GCF_001552235.1 Actinomadura rubrobrunea NBRC 15275
TTTGATGCTCGCTACCTTGGCCCACGCGGTCGGCTGGCCGATCCCGCGAGGCGGCAGCCAGGCCATCGTGGACGCGATGGCGGCCGAGTTCACCCGCCTCGGCGGGAGGATCTTCACCGACCACCGCGTGAGGAAACTGTCCGACCTGCCGCGGGCCCGCGCCGTCCTCCTCGACGTGAGCCCGGCGGGACTGCTCGACATCGCCGGGGACGAGCTGCCCAGCCGGTACGCGCGCCGCCTGCGGGCCTTCCGCTACGGAACGGCCGCGTGCAAGGTCGACTTCGCCCTTTCCGGCCCCGTCCCCTGGACCGCCGAGGGATGCGACCAGGCCGGCACGCTGCATGTCATCGGATCCCGAGAGGAAGCACTGGCGGCCGAACGCGAAGTGGCGGCAGGTCGCCACGCTGAACGTCCGTATGTACTCGTCGTCCAACCCGGCGTCGTCGACGAGACCCGAGCGCCGAAAGGCCACCACACGCTGTGGACCTACGCCCACGTCCCCCACGACTCGCCGCGGGACGTCAGCGAAGCGATCATCGCGCAGATCGAGCGGTTCGCGCCGGGCTTTAGGGACCTCATCCTCGCCAAGCACGTCAGGACGGCACGCGACCAAGCACGACACAACCCCAACTACATCGGCGGAGACATCGGCGGCGGGGCACTGACGACATGGCAGCTCCTCGCACGCCCGGCGCCCCGGTGGGATCCGTACACGACCCCCTTGCGCGGCGTGTACATCTGCTCCGCGTCAACCCCTCCGGGACCCGGAGTGCACGGCATGAGCGGCGTCCATGCCGCGCGCAGAGCCCTACGCCGCCGATTTGGCATCGAACCCCCGGCCATCTGATCCGAGAAGGCCGCCGCTTTGGCCACCGGAAGCGAGAAGCGGCGACGTCGCGCCGGCCTCACCGAATGACCTCTTGCTGTGACGGCTGCGCTCATCGCCGTCACGCAAACCGTGAGGGCCGCACCGGCGGCACGAGTGCGTAGACGTCGGCTGCCGCTGAGGGCGCGCGGCACCACTTCGGTGGCCAGACCGAGGTGCACTCTTCGGCGGCGCTGTCATGTGTTTTGCCGGCGAGGGGGCGTTCCGGTGGACGGCCGCGGTGATCGTCAAGGATCACCGGCCCGAGTCGATCTCCAACGTGGCCGGCGTGACGTCATCGGCAGCGATCATCGGGGCGCAGACAGGGGTCAGGCCCAGCCCGTGCGCCGTGGACCTGGTCTCCGCTTCACAGCAGGTTTTCGCGCCGGGATTCCTCTAGTCAGGGCATTGGTCAGACTCTCGCCGTCGTTGCAATGCCAGATGGAGCGGGCGAAAATTCCAACAGTGGTGGCCTGTGATCGCATTGAGCCATGTGGGTGAAACGGGTGGCCTGTTGAGGGGATGGTGTAAGTCGCACTTCGTGCGGTCGCAGCAATACGGCTGCTTTGCGGGGCATCGAGACTGCCTCGCTGGTCGGCTCTTGGTCGCCTGAGCGGCGTAAATGAGTCACTAGCTCATCGGTGCGGCGAAGACCTTATCGTCGACAGTTCGCCATACGTGAGCTGTTGTGAGGTCGAAGAAAACTCGGTGGGTGCCTCAAAAATTGGGGGGTGCAGGCGTTTCATCGGTGAAAGAGTTTCGGAAGCGCGTGGCAGTCTTAGGGTATGCGGAGTTAGGAACGGAGATGAGCGATCGATGTGACCTTCGAGTCGCATGGCGCCAACCCCATCGCTGTGCAGAACGGTCCGCTGTGCGCAAGGCCTGCACCGGGGCCAAACGTCTTCAGCGGATGCTCCGTCCGGTGACATGCTGCTGCCTTAGTCCTGCGCGAGTCCAACTGAATAGGGGCGCCAACGCAGGGCCGGCGGTGCCACGGTCGAAAGCCTTAGATGCGGGTCGGGCTCTGCGCGCCGGTAGGGCGCGCCGCGGCGCCCGGCCTGTCCGCTCTGTGCACGCCGCCTGGTCCGGGACTGCGCAGGCCCAGCCGCCGCGGAAGAGGCGGCTTGGGCGTCCTCGCGCAGTCGCCCTTCGCGCTGGCGCCGGCTGCCGAGTCTGGATCTCCGAGGTGAAAGGTCCGCGAAAGCGGCCGCAAGCTACTCGTTTGGTGGAGGACTCGTCCGCATCGGCGCCTGCAATGCCTGACGCCCTGGCGGCACAAAACGAATTGACTGGATCCTGCCACCTGGTAGTCGGCTGTCGCAGCTCAGCAGCCTTGTCTGCTGTTCGTCCGGCTCGGGGGCGGTGATCGAACGGCTGCTCGGCGAAATGGGCCTACTCGAATGAGAGGACGATACGTAGGATGATCGCTGGTGTCAGTGTCAGATCCGCGCCCAGCCTTACTCTGCATGGCTTTCGGGCGTCGTGGACCGTCCGGTTTCGGACATTGACGTGGCCGCAGGCAACGGGTAGGGGAACCCTCGTCATGACCGTGCGTGCACCAGAGATAGCGGGGTGCTGGAGCAGCTGTCTCAGGCCCGGGCATGCAGATGCCCGTGATCTTGACTGATTCTGATTGATCTGCACAAGGTGAGCACCGAGGAGGGGGTGGGGCGAGGAGGCCTCTCCGCTCTCGCGCTGCAATCTGAGGCGGATACCTGCCTTGCTCACACGCTGTCGGGTATCGGCATCGACCGCGACGAAGACGCATATCCGGTGGAAAGACGACGATGTCCGGGGGGCAACCGGTGGAGTCATCAGGGCGCCTGCAGGCCAGGGGCAGACACTTCGAACACCCCTGCACAGGCAACGTCGGCAGCGGTGATCGATCCCGTCTGGAATTGGAGAGCACGCTGTTGCGGGCGGGCCGTTTGCTGGAGACGGCCCTGGATTTGCACAGGAGGCAGGAAGACACGAGGGCGTCCTTCGAATTCGTCGACCGGAAGAGGCTGTCAGCCTTGCTGCAGCGCACTTTCGAACAACAGTCGGCACGGGTTCTGATGGCGGGGGACGGGTGGCTCGTCGAGCTGCCGCAGCGACTTTTCGACCTGGGGCCCGGCATCCGAGTGGTGGTCGGACCGGATGCCGTAGAGGAGCGCAGGGGCGAACTGGAACGCCTCACCGCCGCGCGCGCCGCCGTACGGGTGCTGCCTCGGGTGCCGCCGGAGCTGGCGCTCTTGGACGAGCGCACCGCCGTGTTCGGCGGCGACCGCATGCTGATGATCAACGAGCCGCAGATGGTGAGCAGCCTGCACGAGCTCTCCTCGGCGGTGTGGAGCTTCGGAGTGGCGTTCACCGACTACCTGGACCGCCCGGACGGTGACCCCGAGGCGTCGGTCCTCCACCTGCTCAGCGCCGGCTGGAAAGACGAGGCGGCGGCGCGTGAACTTCGCATGTCCGTGCGCACCTACCGGCGGCACGTGGCCAGCCTGATGAAGCGGCTCGGCGCGGCCTCGCGCTTCCAGGCGGGGATCCGCGCCGTGCAGCTCGGGCTCATCGACGTCAGCGAGGCGTCCAGGCGACCGGCATCGAACGGTATCCCCAGATGAGGTTCGAGCGGAGCCGCCGGGGCTCGCCGGCAAGCTCGGCGTGCTCCACCTTGCGGAGCAGCTCGTCGAACAGCACGGTCAGCTCGGCGGTCGCCAGGGTGGCGCCCAGGCAGCGGTGCGGGCCATGGCCGAACGCCAGATGCCGGTTGGGAGCGCGGGTGACGTCGAACGCGGCGGCGCGCTCGAACGCGCGCTCGTCACGGTTGGCCGCGGGCAGCCACACCGCCACCCGCTCGCCCGCCGAGATCCGGTGACCGCCGAGCTCGGTGTCCCGGGTGGCGGTGCGCAGCACGTGCAGCGCCGGACTGGTGTACCGGAGGACCTCCTGCACGGCGGTCGGCAGCAGGTCCGGGCGGTCCCGCAGCCGCCGCCACTGCTCCGGGCTGTCGATCAGGGCCCGCAGCCCGCCGATCGACGCGTGCCGGGTGGTCTCGTTCGCGCCGGAGATCAACCCGTCGCAGTTGAGGATGATCTCCTCGTCGGTGAGCGGAACGCCGTCCACCGTGCCCGTGACCATGGCGCTGACGACGTCCTCGCCCGGTTCCTTGCGTCGCCGCTCGACCAAGTCGGAGCAGTACAGCAGGATGTCGGTGTGCGCCTGCGCGGCCCGCGCCGGGTCCTCCGTCGAACCGAACGCGGTCATCGTGCGGTCCAGCAGGAAGCCCCAGTCCGCGCGGGGGACGCCCAGCATGTCGCAGATCACCGCGACAGGCAGGTGGGCCGCCACCTCCGCGAACTCGCAGACCTCCTGCTCCAGCGCCTGCTCCAGCCGCTCCGCCACGGTCCGGCGCATGGTCTCCTCCAGGCGGCGCACCATGCGCGGCGTGAACGCCGAGCCGATCAGGCGGCGGATCTTCGCGTGCCGCGGCCCGTCGGTCACGATCAGCATCTTCCCGGCGGCAGCCGCGGCCGCCGCCGGGTCGTGGTCGAGCCGCATGCCGCGTTCGGAGGTGAAGACCTCCCCGTCCCGCAGCACCTCCCCGGCGAGCCGGTGGTCGAGCACGGCCCAGAACGGCTCTTCGTCCCGTTCGTTGCGGTACACCGGGCACTGCGCCCGCAGCCGCTGCCACGTCTGCGCGGGATCACCGGTCTCGTAGAGGGCGAGGTCGGCCAGGTCAACGGCGTCCATGTCAGCCCCCGGACCGCTCGATCAGGCTCTTGGGCCGCATGTCCGTCCAATGCTCGGAGATGTAGTCCAGGCACGCGGCCCGGTCGGACTCCCCGAAGACGACCCGCCAGCCGGCGGGGACGTCGACGAAGGCGGGCCACAGCGAGTGCTGGCCTTCGTCGTTGACCAGCACCAGGTAGGCGGCGTCGTCGCTTTCGAACGGGTTGGTCATCGTTCCTCCTTCCGACGGAGCCTGCGGTGCAGGACGGCTCCGATCTCCGCGATGGGGCCCGGCCGGGTCATCTCCCCGTGGGCGCAGGCGATGTCGTGCACCTCGACCTCTCCGTCGACGTGGTGCCGCCAAAGGAGGGGCGACGGCGGTGTTCCGTCCCACCCCGTCGCGGCGCGGAAGAACAGCACGTCGCCGCGGAACGTGGCGGGCTGGTACTCGCGGACAAGCCGCGAGCAGTTGGGCATGACCCGGACGATCCCCTCAAGGTGCTCGTCGGACAGGCTCACCATGCCTTCACGGCGGAGCAGCTCCACGGCGTGCGCGGCGTCCCGCGGTTCGACAGAGGCGTCCAGGCCGAAGTAGTCGACCAGCAGGTACGCCAGCACCTGCCGGGCGTCCACGGGATGCGCCCGGGGGAGCGCTTCAGCGGGGTACGCGTCGAGCATGGCCAGCAGCGCGACCTTCTCGCCCTGCCGTTGCAGGACGGTGGCAACGGCGTGGGCCGCCACGCCCCCGAACGACCAGCCGAGCAGGTAATAGGGGCCGTCGGGCTGGACTTCGCGGATGCGTGCCGCGTAATCCTCGGCCATCTCCTCCATCGTGGCCGCCGGTGGCTCGCCCTTTGTGAGCCCGCGAGCTTGCAGGCCGTAGACGGGACGGCCGGTGACACGGCGGAGCAGCCCCGAGTAGCACCAGCTGAAACCTCCCGCCGGGTGCACGCAGAACAAGGGCGGGCGGTCGCCCTTGGCGCGCAGCGGCAGCAGCACCTCCAGCGAGTCAGGCGCCGACTCGGTGTCGAGCCGGGCGGCGAGCTCGCCTGGCGTGGGCGCCTGGAACAGCATGCGCAGCGAGACCTCGGTGCCCAAGGCGTCGTTGATGCGGCCGAGCAGCCGTGCCGCCAGCAGCGAATGCCCGCCGAGGTCGAAGAAGTCGTCGTCCACCCCGACTCGCGGCAGGGAGAGGGCCTCGGCGAAGAGCCCGCACAGCACGTCTTCTCGAGGTGTGCGCGGCGAGCCGCCGGCTGTCGCGGCGAACTCGGGGCGGGGCAGCGCTGCACGGTCCAGCTTGCCGTTCGGCGTCGTGGGGAAGCGGTCCAGCACGACCACCGCCGCGGGCACCAGGTGCCGCGGCAGGCGGCGGGCCACGGCGCGGCGCAGCTCGGCGCCGTCCAGCCGCCGTCCCGGACGGGCGACGACGTAGCCGACCAGCTGCGGCTCCCCCGTGGGGCCCGGCGGTGCGGTCACGACCGCTTGCGCGACGCCCGGTTCCTCGCCGAGCGCCGCGGCCACCTCGCCCGGCTCCACCCGGACGCCGCGGATCTGCACCTGTGCGTCCGCCCGGCCGACGAACACCAGCCGGCCGTCGGGACGGCGGCGCACCAGGTCGCCGGTGCGGTACATCCGCGACCCCGGCGGCCCGAACGGGTCGGCGACGAACCGCTCCGCGGTAAGGTCCGGGCGGCCGTGGTAGCCGCGCGCGAGGCCGACGCCCGCGTAGTACAGCTCGCCGACCGCCCCGATCGGCACCGGGCGCAGGCGGCGGTCGAGCACGTAGGCCCGGGTGTTCCAGACGGGCCGCCCTATCGTGATGTCCCCGTCGGTGCAGTCGGCGTACAGGCTTTCGCTGCTCGCCTCGGTGCAACCGCAGAAGTTCAGCAGTCTGGCCTTGGGCGCGGCGTCCGCCAGTTTGGCGGGCAGACCGGGCGGCATGGGCTCCCCGCTGCTCAGCCACAGCTCGCACCCGTCCAGCGGGAACTCGTCGGCGGTGTCCAGAAGGGTGTCGATCAGGCTGGGCACCGCGGTCAGCACCCGCGAACCGCTGGTGGACACCAGGCGGCGCAGCGCGCGGGCGTCCTGGGCGGTGGCGGCGTCGGCGAGGACGACCCGGCCGCCGTGCACGAGGGCCTGCAGGATCTCGACCGACCCGTCGATGAAGCTCAGCGAGCTCTTGGCGCACACCGGCTCGTTCGCCTCGAAGGCGAACAGTTCGGAGAACCAGGCGAGCCGGTTGACCAGGCCGCCGTGCGTGCCGATCACCCCCTTGGGCCGTCCGGTGGAGCCGGAGGTGTACAGCACGTTCACGGCCGACTGCGCGGTCACCGGACCGGGCCGATCCTCGGGGCCGGGCGGGTGCGCGTCGGCCCCGGCGAGCAGGTCGGCGGTCGCAGGGGCGTCGACGATCAGCCGAGGGACGCTGGTGGCCAGTCCGCCGTCGGTCGCGGTGTCGGCGAGGACCAGCACGGGGGCGGCGTCGTCGAGCATGTAGGTGATCCGCTCGGCCGGGTACTCCGGGTCGATCGGCAGGTACGCCGCACCGGTCTTGAGCACGGCCAGCAGCGCGACGACCAGGTCGACCGATCTGCCCATCGCGATCGCGACGGTCTGCTCCGGGCCGATGCCGCGCGCCAGCAGCACATGCGCCAGGCGGTTGGCGCGCTCGTCGAGCGCGGCGTAGGTCAGCTCGGCGTCGCCCGCGGTGACGGCGACGGCGTCCGGGGTCCGGGCGGCCTGCGCCTCGAACAGCTCGCCGATCAGCCGGTCGGGCACGTCGTGCGCGGTCTCGTTCGCCTCCCGCAGGATGCGGTGCTCCCAGGGGGGCAGCACCTCCAGGTCCGCGGCGCGCCGGTCGAGGCCGGAGGCCATCTGGGCGAGCAGCTGCGCGAGGCGATCCGCGATCAGCCCGGCCTCGTCGGCGGTGAACCGGTCCGGGTGGTAGTCGAGGCGCAGGTGCAGGCGTTCGCCGGGCACCGCCACCAGGGTGAGCGGGTAGTGGCTGGCGTCATGTCCTTGCGCACCGGTGACCCGAAGGCCGGGCGCCGGCGTGTCCGATCCGGAGAACCCGACGGGGTAGTTCTCGAACACCACGATGCTGTCGAACAGCTCGCGGAAGCCGGTGACGCCCTGGATCTCGGCCAGGTCGAGGTAGTGGTGGGCGCTCAAGTCCATCTGCCGACGCTGCGACTCGGCCAGCAGCCGCGCCAGACCCGCGCCGGGGTCGATCCGCATCCGCACCGGGACGGTGTTGATGAACAGGCCCACCATGTCCTCCACCCCGGCGACCTCAGGAGGCCGCCCGGACACCGTGACGCCGAACACGACATCGTCCCGGCCGGTGAGCGCCGAGGCCAACACGCCCCAGGCGCCCTGCACGAGGGTGCTGACCGTGAGCTGGTGGCGCCGCGCGGTCTCCGCCAGGGCGGCGGTGGCGGACGCGTCGAGCTCGCGGGTGACGCGGGCCGGGCTGGTGCCCGAACGGGCGGCGGCCGCGGAGGCCAGCAGCGTCGGCTCGGCCAACCCGGCGAGGTAGTCGCGCCAGGCGCCGCGCGCCGCGTCCCGGTCCCGTCCGGAGAGCCACCGCAGGTAGTCGCGGTAGGCGGGCGGGGAAGCGAGCGCGGCCGCGTCCCCGTCATGGGCGTACAGGGTGAACAGTTCGTGCAGAACCCGCTGCGCCGACCAGCCGTCCAGCAGGATATGGTGCGTGGTGAGCACGAGGCGGTGCCGTTCTGCGGACCGCCGGAGCACGGTGAACCGCAGCAGCGGCGGCCTGGACAGGTCGAACCGGGCGGCGCGGTCCTCGCGGACGATCCGGTCGGCCCGCTCAGCGGCCGCCTCGTCGCCGAGGCCGCTCAGATCGATGACCCGCCACGGCGGCGTCGCGGTCCGGGGGATCACCTGGACGGGACGGTCCACGCCCTTCTGCCAGAACGCCGCGCGCAGGTTGGGGTGGCGGTCCAGCAGCGCCTGTCCGGCCGCGAAAAGGGCGTCGAGGTCGAGCCGGCCCTCCAGGTCGAGCACGAACTGGACGGAGTACACATCGTGCCCCCGGTCGTCGTACCGGGCGTGGAAGAGCAGCCCTTCCTGGAGCGGCGACAGCGGCAGGACGTCGGAGATCTCGGTGTCCGTCACAGGTGCTCCCTCCACGCGGCCTCGAGCTCGTCGATCTGGTCTTGATCGAGTTCCACCAAGGGCAGGTCCGACGGGGTGCGGCCGCCGGCGTCGGACCGCCGCACGTGCCGCGCGACGCTCCGCAGCGCTCGCAGCCACGTCTCCGCCAGATCCCGGACCTCCTGTTCGGGCAGCAGGTCCCCGGGCCAGGTGAACGTCGCGAGCAGCCGCGGCCCGTCCGCGCCGTCCTCGACGACCGCGTTGACGTCGAGGGCGTGGGGGAGCGGCATTGCGTCGTCGAAGCCGCCGCCGAGGGCGCCGCCCCCGCCCGCGCCGACGGCCAGCCGGCCGAGATAGTTGAAGCCGATCTGGGCGGTCGGCAGCGCGGCCAGGGCGGCGGCGGTCTCCTCGTTCAGGTAGCGGAGCATGCCGTAGCCGAGTCCGCCGCCCGGGACGGCGCGCACCTGCTCCTTGATGCGTTTGAGGGCGGTGCCGGTCTCCGGTCCGCCGTCCAGGGCGTCGCCCACGTCCAGGTCGCCGAGGTCGAGCCGCAACGGATGGAACGCGGTGAGCCAGCCGACGGTGCGGGACAGGTCGACGGAGGCGTCGGACACCTCACGCCCGTGCCCCTCCACCTCCACCAGCAGCGCGGTGCCCCCGCGGCCCTCGAAGCGACGCCGCCGACGGTCGACCACGGCGAGGGCCAGGCCGGTCAGCAGCACGTCGGCGACGTCGGCGCGGAACGCGGCCGGCACCTCCTTGAGAATCGCCTCGGTGTGCTCGGAGGGCAGCTCGACCGTCAGGTGCCGGGCCGTCCCGGCCACATCCCGCGCGGGATCGAGCGGCCGGTCCGCGAACGCCGGCTCCGGTCCGGCCAGCAGCCCGGTCCAGAAGGGCAGCTCCGCCAGGCGGTCCGGGCTGTGCGCCTGGGCGACCAGGCGTTCGGCCCAGCCGCGCACCGTGGTCCCGACCGGCGGCAGGACCGGCTCCCGGTCCAAGGCAGCCGCGCGCCACGCCTCGGTCAGGTCCTCGGCCAGCACCCGCCACGACACCGCGTCTACGACGAGGTGGTGGGCGACGAGCAGGATCCGGTCAGACGAACCCGACGCGGGCCACACGACGGACAGCATCCGGCCCGTGTCCGGATCCAGACGGCCCACGGCCTCGGCGATCTCGCCGCGCACGTCGCCGTCGGCGCCGCCCTCGGCGACGAGCTGCTGCGCTTCGACCGCGCCGGGCGGCGGGACCTCCAGGCGCCAGCCGCCGTCCGCCTCGCGGTGCAGCCGCGCCCGCAAGGCGTCGTGATGGTCGATGACCGCCTGCAGTCCGGCGACCAGACGGCCGCGGTCGAGACCGCTGGGGACGTCCAGCAGCAGGTGCTGGTGGAACCCGGCGATGGCTCCGCCGCGTTCCCGCAGCCAGTGCATGACCGGCGTCAGGGGAACGTCGCCCGTGCCGTCCTCGCCGGGCGGCGCCTCGGCGTCGGCGTCCTTGTCCAGAGGCTTCGCCACCTGCGCCAGCGCAGCGACCGTCTTGTGCTGGAAGACGTCGCGCGGGGTGAGGGCCAGACCCTCCTGGCGCGCCCGGCTGACCAGCCGGATCGCGACGATGCTGTCGCCGCCCAGGTCGAAGAAGCCGTCGTCGATCCCGACCACCGGCACGTTCAGCACCTCGCGGAACAGCGCGCACAAGAGCTCCTCGGTCGCGTTGCGCGGCGCGGTGCGGGTGCTGAGCGCGGCGAAGTCCGGTGCGGGCAGCGCCGCCCGGTCGACCTTGCCGTTGGGGGTCAGCGGCAGCTCAGGCAGCACTTGCACGACGGCGGGCACCATGTAGTCGGGCAGCCGGGCGGCGACGTGGCGGCGCACCGCGGCCCCGTCGGTCCCGTCATCCGCC
>NZ_BCQU01000143.1:0-10211 GCF_001552235.1 Actinomadura rubrobrunea NBRC 15275
ATCGCCTCCTTGCGCTGGAGATAGGCGAAGGCGGCCCAGCCCGGCAGGACGGGCAGCCAGAACGTCAGCAGACGGAACAGCAGCACCGCCGAGGTGGCGGTGTCGGCGGTCAGCCCCGAGATCGTCAACGCCAGGGTCAGGGCGCCCTCGACGGCCCCCAGGCCGCCGGGGGTGGGGGCGGCCGAGCCCAGGGCGTTGCCGGTGAGGAACACCAGGGCGACGGCCGTCCACGGCAGCGACCCGCCGAACGCGCGGACGCACGCGTCCAGGCACACCACGAACCCCGCGGTCAGCAGCAGCGTGCCGCCCAGCCCGGTGACGATCTTCCGGGGGGACTGCACGACGTCCACCAGCCGCGGCACCACGCCGGAGAACATGCCGCGCAGCCGCGCCGCCACGAACCGCCGCGCCTTCGGGACGGTCAGCGCGATCCCGGCCAGGACCGCCAGCCCGAGCAGCACGATCACCACGGTGCGGGACGGGGCCAGGTCCTTGGTGGCGTTGCGGATGGACCCGGTGAGGAACCCGAAGACGATCAGCAGCACGATGTGCGCGACCATGCCCATCAGCTGCGACGCGCCGACGCTGGCGACCGCGGGCCCGGGCCGCACGCCCGACCGCTGCAGGTACCGGGTGTTGAGCGCCACGCCGGTGACGGCGGCGGGCGCGACCAGCTTGACGAACGACGCGGCCAGCTGCACCAGCACGGTGCGGCCCAGCGGGAGCCGTTCGGGGACGAACCCCATCAGCATCAGCGCCGCCGCCAGGTAGGTGACCGCCGCGGCGGCCAGCGCCACCGCCGCCCACCACCACTCGGCGTCGGCGATCAGCGTGGTCAGGTTCACGCTGGACAGCTGCGGCACCACGATGTAGGCGGCCGCGGTGAGCGCGACGATCGACAGCAGCGTCCGGGGCCGGAACCGCTCCAGCCGGACGGGCGCGGCCTCGGTCTCCGGCGTGAGCTGCAGGATCTGCTCCCGGATGCGGGTCAGCAGCTCCCTGTCCTGCCGGACGGCCGCGCGCGTCGCCCGCGACAGCGCCACCCGCTGCAGCAGCGGCACGGCGCCGGCCAGCGTCGCGGCGCCGAGGACGCCCGCGGCGGTGCGGACGGCGCGCTCCGGGCCGACCCGCAGCGCGACGGTGGTGAGCAGCTGCGCCAGGTCGATCCGCAGCGCCAGGTCACCCGCGGCGATCTCCCCGGTGCCCGGCGCGACGATGCGGACGCGGCCGTCGTCGCCGACCAGGATGGCGTCGCCCTCCAGACGGCGGTGCGCCAGCCGGGCGGCCTGCAGCCGCCGCAGCTGCCGCCAGACGTCGTCGAGCAGCTCGTCGGTGATCTCCGCCTCGCGGACGGCGTCAAGGGGGCGCCCGGGCACGTGCTCGTAGGCCAGCAGGGCCGCCTCGGTGCCGACCTCGCAGGCGCCCACCAGCCGCGGGGTGCGCACGCCCGCCGACTCCATGGCGTAGGCCATGAGCGACTCCTGCTCCAGCGAGCGGCGCAGCGAGCGCAGCGCCCGCCGGGTGGAGCCGCCGCGCAGCCGCACCAGCCGCCACACCCGGTACAGCAGCCCGGCGGTCTGCTGGTCGCGGTCCAGGACGGTGACCTGCAGCTGCCAGTCGCCCGGCGGCAGCGCCCGCCCGGTGGCGTCCGCGGGGGCGCCGCCCGGCGAGGGGGCGGTCGCCACGGTGTAGCGGCGCGGCTCGTCGGCGCCGCCGGGCAGCTGGCGGCCGCGGACGGGACGCAGCCCGAGCCGCCCCAGCGCGGCCAGCACGGCGGTGCCCGGCGGCCGCGGGTTGGGGGTGCCGACCGCGTAGAGGGTGCCGTGGCCGATGGCGCTGCCGAGGCAGTACGTGGCGGCCAGCGCCGCCACCGAGGCGGTCGCGGCGGTCAGGCCGGTCAGCGCGGCCAGCGCGATCATCGTCCAGGTGACGGCCTGCCAGCGGGTCCGGCCCGCCATGCCGACGGCGGTGACGAACGCGATGACGGGCGTGATGTCGGTGTGCAGGGGGGCGGTGTCGGTGCCGCCCCAGATGAGCGAGTCCAGCACCCCGCCCGGGGCGGCGGGGACGACCAGGTCGTCCAGCAGGATGGTCAGGATGAACGCGATCACGGCGGCCAGCAGCGCGATCGCCACCCGCACGCCGTCCTTGTGGAACAGCCGCTCGATCGCGAACGCGACCGGCACGGCCAGCACCCCGAAGCTGGACACCAGGGTGGCCAGGGTGAGCAGGAAGCGCGGGGCGTGCGCGGTGCCCTCGGCGATGTCGGTCTGCAGGCCGTGCGTGGTCTGCTGGGCGAACGACACCAGCAGCATGATCCCCGCCAGCCCGACCACCGCGGCGGCGAACCGGATCGCGTCCGACGGCCGCCGGATCCGGTCGGGCCGGGCGGGCTCCTCGACGGGCACGCCGACACCGGCGCCCATGTCCGACGTCGCCGTCTCCCCCTGGGTCTGCGTCACCGCCGCACCGCCGTCCGGACCTGTCATCGTGATCAGCGTTCCAGAACCGGCGGCGGCGCGTCGAGAGACGCGTGCGCCATGGCGCGCGCCGGTCCGCCGCCGGCCGAGAACCCGTGTCGCCCCGCGGGCCGCGGCCGATCACCCCGTGCGTGAGCTGTGGTTATCGTACTGGCAGGTCGCCCGGACGGCTCCCGGTCCGGCGAACGGCGCCGCCGGGCGCCGCTTTCCGCCGCGCGCGGCGGCCCCCGGGGGGCGTCAGACACCCGTCTTTTGGATAGAGTTCCCATAAAGGACGCCGTTGACCCTGTGCGGGAGAGACCCCGCGCCGCCAGCGCGGGGCGCCGAAGGAGCAACCCTCCCCGGAACCTCTCAGGCAAAAGGACCGCTCAGGCGAGGCACCTCTGGAAAGCAGGCGCGCCTCCCGGCGACGGGCGGGAGCGCCTCACCGAAGGGGAAACCCCGTTCCGCGGGCGAAGCTCTCAGGTGCCGAGACAGAGGGGGAGAGCGGGCCGCCGGGCCGCAGCGCGGCGGGCGGCCGGCCCTGAGCGACCGCAGCAGCCCAGGAGGATCCCCATGACCGCCGAGTTCTTCGCCCCGGTGGCGTCCCCGCAGCATCCCCGCACCCGGTTCGCCGACCGGCACGTCGGACCGTCCCCCGACGACCACGCCCGGATGCTGGCGGCCATCGGATACTCCGGCGTCGAGGCCCTGATCGACGACGCGGTGCCCGCCGCGATCCGCACGACCCGCCCGCTGGACCTGCCCCCCGCGCTGAGCGAGTCCGCGGCGCTGGCCCGGCTGCGGGAGCTGGCGAGCCGCAACACCGTGCTCACCTCCATGATCGGCCTGGGCTACTACGGCACGATCACCCCCGGCGTGATCCTGCGGAACGTCCTGGAGAACCCCGGCTGGTACACCGCCTACACCCCGTACCAGCCGGAGATCTCGCAGGGCCGGCTGGAGGCGCTGCTGAACTTCCAGACGATGGTCGGCGACCTGACGGGGCTGCCGGTCGCCAACGCGTCCATGCTCGACGAGGGCACCGCGGCCGCCGAGGCCATGGCGCTCGCGCACCGCGCGTCCAAGCGCAAGGAGCCCGGCGCGTTCCTGGTGGACGCCGACGCGCTGCCGCAGACGATCGAGGTGATCCGCACCCGGGCGGTCCCGCTGGGCATCGACGTGGTCACCGCCGACCTGTCGGACGGGCTGCCCGACGGCGACTTCTTCGGCGTCCTGCTGCAGTACCCGGGCGCGTCCGGCGCCGTCCGCGACCTGGCGCCCGTCACCGCGCAGGCCCACGAACGCGGCGCCCTGGTGGTGGTCGCCGCCGACCTGCTCGCCCTCACGCTGCTGCGCCCGCCCGGCGAGTACGGCGCCGACATCGCGGTCGGCTCGGCGCAGCGGTTCGGGGTGCCCTACGGGTTCGGCGGCCCGCACGCCGGCTACCTGGCCGTGCGCGACGGGCTCCAGCGGCAGCTGCCCGGCCGCCTGGTGGGGGTGTCGGTGGACGCCGACGGCGCCACCGCCTACCGGCTCGCCCTGCAGACCCGCGAGCAGCACATCCGCCGCGAGAAGGCCACCAGCAACATCTGCACCGCCCAGGTGCTGCTCGCCGTGATGGCCGCCATGTACGCGGTGTACCACGGGCCCGAAGGGCTGGCGGCGATCGCCCAGCGCGTGCACCGCCGGGCCGTCGAGCTGGCGTCCGGGCTGCGCGCCGGCGGCGTCGAGGTGGTGCACGAGGCGTTCTTCGACACCGTGCTGGCCCGCGTGCCCGGCCGCGCCGACGAGGTCGTGGCGGCGGCGCTCGAGCGGGGGATCAACCTGCGCCGGGTCGACGCCGACCACGTCGGGATCGCCTGCGACGAGACCACCGCGCCCGAGCACGTCGCCGCCGTGCTGGAGGCGTTCGGCGCCGCGCCCGCGCCCGCCGGCGACCCGGCCGACCGGATCCCCGGCGAGCTGCGCCGCGAGAGCCCGTACCTGACCCACCCGGTGTTCCACGAGCACCGCTCCGAGACGGCGATGCTGCGCTACCTGCGCCGCCTGCAGGACAAGGACATCGCGCTCGACCGGTCGATGATCCCGCTCGGCTCCTGCACGATGAAGCTGAACGCCGCCACCGAGATGGAGCCGATCACCTGGCCGGAGTTCGCGAACATCCACCCGTTCGCGCCGCTCGACCAGGCCGCCGGCTACCTGGAGCTGATCGCCGAGCTGGAGGAGCGGCTCGCCGAGATCACCGGCTACGCCAAGGTGTCGGTGCAGCCGAACGCCGGCTCCCAGGGCGAGCTGGCCGGGCTGCTGGCCATCCGCGGCTACCACGCCTCCCGCGGCGAGGGGCACCGCACCGTGTGCCTCATCCCGTCCTCGGCGCACGGCACCAACGCCGCCAGCGCCGTCATGGCCGGGATGCGGGTCGTGGTCGTCAAGTGCGACGCCGACGGCGACATCGACCTGGACGACCTGCACGCCAAGATCGACAAGCACCGCGCCGAGCTGGCCGCGATCATGGTGACCTACCCGTCCACGCACGGGGTGTTCGAGGAGACCATCACCGAGGTCTGCGCGGCCGTGCACGAGGCCGGCGGCCAGGTGTACGTCGACGGCGCCAACCTCAACGCCCTGGTCGGGCTGGCCCGCCCCGGCGAGTTCGGCTCCGACGTGTCCCACCTCAACCTGCACAAGACGTTCTGCATCCCGCACGGCGGCGGCGGGCCCGGCGTCGGCCCGATCGGCGTGCGCGAGCACCTGGTGCCGTTCCTGCCGAGCCACCCGCTGCGCCCCGAGGCGGGCCCGGGCGAGGGGAGGGGCGCGGGGCCGGTCTCGGCGGCGCCGTGGGGCTCGGCGGGCATCCTGCCGATCTCCTGGACCTACATCGCGATGATGGGCCCGGACGGGCTGCGCGCCGCCACCGAGGGCGCCATCATCGCGGCCAACTACGTGGCCAAGCGGCTCGCGCCGCACTACCCGATCCTCTACACCGGCCGCAACGGCCTGGTCGCGCACGAGTGCATCGCCGACCTCCGCAAGATCACCAAGGAGACCGGGATCACCGCCGAGGACGTGGCCAAGCGGCTGATCGACTACGGCTTCCACGCCCCGACGCTGGCGTTCCCGGTGGCCGGCACGCTGATGATCGAGCCCACCGAGAGCGAGGACCTGGCCGAGCTGGACCGGTTCTGCGACGCCATGATCCAGATCCGCCGGGAGATCCAGCGGGTCGCCGACGGCGTCTACGACCGCGCCGACAACCCGCTCAAGAACGCCCCGCACACCGCCGAGTGCCTCATCACCGAGGACTGGAAGCACCCCTACTCGCGCGAGGAGGCCGCCTACCCGCTGCCGTCGCTGCGCGAGAACAAGTACTGGCCGCCGGTGCGCCGCATCGACCAGGCGTACGGCGACCGGAACCTGGTGTGCGCCTGCCCGCCGCCGGAGGCGTTCGAGGACTGACGTCCGGGGGCTTCGTCGCGCCTCCCGGGCGCCCGGCGCGCGCCGCGGCGCCCGGGAGGCGCGCGAGACGATGATCAAGCATCCCGGTTTCCGTGTCGTCCGCCGGACGCGGCCGGCGGCTCGATAGGCTGAACGGCCTATGAGCGACACCTCGGCCCCGCCCCCCGGTGACACGCCGGAGCAGCTGTGCGAGGAGGCCCGGCGGCTCGCCGAGGACGGCGAGCTCGACCGCGCCGCCGACCTGTTCGAGCGGGTCCTGGCGCTCGGCGACACCCCCGTCCGGGCCCGCGCCGCGCTCGGCCTGGCCGTCGTGCTGGACGACACCGGCGACGTGGCGGGCGCCCGGGACGCCGACCGCCTCGCCATCGCCACCGGCGACCCCGAGTACGGGCCGCGCGCCGCCTACCACCTCGCCCTCACCCACGAACGCGCCGGGGAGTACGAGCTCGCCGGGCCCGCCTGGCAGGTCGTCGTCGACTTCGGCAACCCCGCCTACCTGCCCCCGGCGCACCTGGCGCTGGCGCGGCTGGCCGACGACGCCGGCGAGTTCGACGCCGCCCGCGAGCACTGGGAGGCCGCCATCGCCACCGGCGACCCCGAATACGGGCCGGTGGCCGCCCACGACCTGGCGCAGCGGCTGCTGGAGCGCGGCGAGCCGGCCCGCGCCCAGCGCGTCCTGACCGCGGGCCTGCGCCTGGTGGACCGCGCCGCCGCCCCGCACGCCCACGCGCGGCTGGCTGTGGCGCTCGGCATCGCCTGCCTCGACCAGGCCATCGGCGCGTTCTCCGCGGCGCTGGGCGACGACGACGCCCCCGTCGACGCCGAGGCCGGGGCGCTGGCCATCGAGCTGCTGGCCCGCACCCTGCCGCTGCGCGGACGCGGCGCCGAGAGCCGGGAGGTGTGGCGGCGCGGCCTGGCCGACCCGGGCGTGGCCGCGCAGGTCCGCGCGCGGCTGCGGCGCGACTTCGGCGACGACGAGGACGGCGACCCCGAGAACCTGTGGTGGGAGCCGGTGCTGGAGCAGGCGGTGGCCGACGGCACCCTGCCCGCCGTGGCCGGCGAGGCGTTCGGCGCCCTGGACCACATGTACTCCCTGCTGGCCGTGCGGTACGCCGACGAGCCGCGCGAGGAGCGGCCCGGCGAGATCCGCGAGCTGCTCGGCAGGGCCATCCGCGTCCCCAGCGACTACGCCTGGGGGCCGCTGCTGCACGAGAGCTTCGCCGAACGCCTGCGGGTGGCCATGGGCGCTCCCGCCCCGATGCCGCCTCCCGAAGGCCCGGACGCCGCCGTGTGACCGGCGCTCACTCCGCGATGTCCTTCTCGGCGATCACCTTGGTGGGGCGGACGCGGACCAGGACCTCGCCGGGGCCTCCGTTGCGGGCGCCGAACTCCTCGGCGCGGTCCTCGCCCATGTAGCGGCCGCCGATCACGGTGGCCCAGCGGCGCAGCTCGGCCGGGTCCTCCGACAACGCGGCCTCGCCTCGTATGAGCACGAACGAGTACGGCGGGGTCTGGTCGTCCACGCAGACGGACACGCGCGGGTCGCGGCGCAGGGCGCGGGCCTTGAGGCTCTCGCCGCCGGTGGTGAACACCAGGTCGTCGCCGTCCAGGACGAACCAGATCGGCGTCACATGGGGCGCGCCGTCCTGCCGGACCACCGCGACCTTGCCCGTGCGGGTGCCCTCCGACACGAACGCGCGCCATTCGCTGTCGCTCATCTTCGCCATGGCCCCACCCTTCCCCGGAGGACGGGCCCGCTACCGTGGGCGCATGCGGATCGACACGGCGCAGGGCCCGGCGGAGGTCGCCGTCGACGACGTCGACGACCCCGCGTTCCTGCTGGTGCTGACGCACGGCTCCAACGGCGGCGTGGACGCCGCCGACCTGCTGGCCGTCCGCGAGGCCGCGCTGGGCTTCGGCGGGGCGGTCGCGCGGGTGCTGCAGCCGTTCCGGGCCGCGGGACGGCGCGCGCCGGGCTCGCCGGTCCGCCAGGACGCCGCCTGGCTGGAGGTGATCGCGGCGCTGCGGGACCGCTTCGGGGACGTGCCGCTCGTCCAGGGCGGACGCAGCAACGGCGCCCGCGTGGCCTGCCGCACCGCGCGGGCGGCGGGCGCGGTCGGCGTGGTGGCGCTGGCGTTCCCGCTGGTCCCGCCGGGCAGGCCCGACCGGTCGCGGGCGGACGAGCTGCGCTCGGCCGGGGTGGAGGTGCTGGTCGTCAACGGCGACCGGGACCCGTTCGGCGTGCCGGACCGGGCGGACGCGACCGAGGTCGTCGTCCTGCCGGGGGAGCGGCACGACCTGGACAGGAACCCGGCGGCCGTCGGCGCGGCCGTGGAGCCGTGGCTGCGCCGCTGGACGGCGCGCGCCCCCGCGCCGGGCGGCGGCGCGCGCTGATCACAGCGGCCGGCCCCCGGCCCGGGACGGGCCGTGCGGGGCCGGGAACGGCCGGGTGGAGCGGACGTCGGCGCGGCGGGCGCCGCCCCCGAAAGTGATCACCCCGTCGGTGCTGGTCCCCTCGTGGAGAGCCTTCCCCCGTGGCGACCGGTCAGGCGGCGGACGGCGCGGGCGCGGGGCGCGCCGGGACGTCCGTCGGCCTGTGCGGTGCGATGACACCCCCGTCGGGCAGCAGCTCGCCGGTGTCCTCGAAGAGCACGACGCCGTTGCACAGCAGGCTCCACCCCTGCTCGGGGTGATGGACGATCGCCCGGGCCGCTTCGCGGTCAGGGGCGTCGGCGGACGGACAGGGCGGCTGGTGCGGGCACATCTGCGTGCCTCCGGTCTCGACGACTGATGTGGGTTTGCTTGTGTTTGACGTCACCCAGTGTGGAACGGTTCGACCGGCCCGGGCCATAGCCCGAAGGGACGATTGTCGAGTGGTACCCGAGGACGGTCTGGGGTGTGATGGGACTCACTCGATCGTGCCGGTCTTCCCCCGCGGCCCCCATCGGCCACCAGGCGAGCGGCGACTTTGCCCCGAACGGAGCCGCCGCGGCCCTTACGATGGCCCGGGGGCCAGGGGGAGGTGAGGCCGCAGATGCGCGTCGCGTTGTTCGTCGCGTGTTTCAACGACGCGCTGTTCCCCGGCACCGGCCGGGCCGTGACCGCCCTGCTGGAGCGCTTGGGCCACGAGGTGGTCTTCCCGCCGGACCAGACCTGCTGCGGCCAGATGCACTGGACCACCGGGTACCGCCGCGAAGCCGCCGATCTGGCGCGCCGGTTCGCCCGGGTCTTCCGAGACTACGACGCGGTGGTCACTCCGGCGGCGTCCTGCGCCGCCACGGTGCGCGCCTCCTACGCCCGCATCGCCCGCGCCGACGGCGACGACGACCTGGCGCGCGCCGCCGAGGGGCTGGCCGTGCACGAGCTGTCGGAGTTCCTGGTGGACGTGCTGGGCGTCACCGACGTCGGCGCCTACTTCCCCCATCGCGTGGCCTACCACCCGACCTGCCACTCGCTGCGGACGCTGGAGCTGGGCGACCGTCCGCTGCGGCTGCTGCGGGCGGTGAAGGGGCTGGAGCTGGTCGACATGCCCGCGGCGGAGGAGTGCTGCGGGTTCGGCGGGACGTTCGCGATGAAGAACGCCGACGTGTCGGTGGCGATGGTGGCCGACAAGGTCCGGCACGTCCGCTCCACCGGCGCCGACGTGCTGTGCGCCGCCGACAACGCCTGCCTGGCCCACATCGGCGGGGCGCTGTCGCGGCTGCGCGGCGGCGTCCGCGTCATGCATCTGGCCGAGATCCTGGCCGCCACCGGCTCCCCGGCCGCGGCGGTGCGGGCATGAGCGGCGACTCGTCCGTCGGGGGGAGGGCCTCCTCCTCGGGGGCGGCGCCCGCGCCCATGCCCAAGTTCGCCGTGGCGGCGCGCGGCGCGCTGGCCGACACGGCGCTGCGCCGCGACCTGCGGGCCGTCACGGGGGAGCTGCGCCGGCGCCGCGAGGCCGCCGTGGGCGAGCTGGGCGACTGGGAGGAGCTGCGCGAGGCCGGACGCGCCATCCGCGACGAGACCCTGCTCAACCTCGACGCCCACCTGGAGCGGCTGGAGAAGTCGGTCACCGAGGCGGGCGGCACCGTGCACTGGGCCGCCGACGCCGCCGAGGCCGCCCGGCTGGTCACCGGCCTGGTCACGGCGACCGGGCACGGCGAGGCGGTGACGGCGGCCGTGCCCGCCGCCCGCGAGATCGGCCTGTACGAGGCCCTGGCCGAGGCGGGGGTGACCGCGCATCCCACCGACCTGGCCGAGCTGGTCGCCCGGCTGGACGGCGGCCCGGCCCCCGCCGATCCCGCGCCCCCGGCG